>NC_009441.1:4572654-4877497 GCF_000016645.1 Flavobacterium johnsoniae UW101 | reverse complement strand
TATTTTTTTCTAATTCAAATGTTTCCATTTTTATTTGACTAATTATAAAATATATAATGTTTGTTTTTAATACAAATTTAAAAGAATATAATACTCAAGACTATAATTAATTGTAAGAAATTACATTGACATAATGTATTGGTTATTTCAGTTAACAACAAAGAGGCATAAGACTTCTTATACTCATTCAACAGAGAAAAATCAAATAGTTGTTACACTTTCGTCAGGAAATTTTGCTATTAGCGTTAAATAATCTGCATTTTTAATAATTCGGGACAGTACAGGATACATTGTTAATTTTTTGGTGTTATTTTTACACTTATTAAATATTTTTACCTAAAAAAATGTTAGGTATGTATTTATAGTCAAAAAAATAATTCATAATTTAATTAAGAATGAAGATAACAAAATTAGCATTTGTCTTGTTTGGACTTTTCCTTTTAGGAAGTTGTAAATCGGCTTTAGAGAAAAAGACTTGGAAAGAAGGAATTTTAGTAGATGAATTTATTTATGATAAAGCACCTTATCCGTCTTGCCACGCCGTTACAATTGTCGAAGCTACAAATGGTGATTTAGTTGCCTCATGGTTTGGTGGAACTCACGAGAGACATCCAGATGTTTGCATTTATGTGGCCATTAAACCAAAAGGAAGTGATAAATGGGGAGAAGGTGTAAAAGTTGCCGATGGTGTGATGAAAGAAGGGCCGAGATTACCAACTTGGAACCCAGTTTTATATCAAATTCCGGGAGGCGATTTAATGTTATTCTACAAAATAGGTCCAAAACCATCGGAATGGTGGGGTGTTATCAGAACTTCATCTGATGGCGGAAAAACTTGGTCCGAGGCTCAGAAAATGCCAGACGGTTTCTTAGGCCCAATCAAAAACAAACCAGTTTTATTAAGCAACGGAACTTTATTATGTCCGTCAAGCATTGAAGGCGACGGCTGGAGACTTCGTATGGAATCTACTCCAGATTTCGGAAAGACTTGGGTAATGGGCGATACGCTTCCAAGAGGAAAACAAAAAATCAATGCGATTCAACCAAGTATTTTATTCCATAAAGACGGAAGTATTCAGGCTATTGGAAGAACTAGAAACAGAGCTATTTTCAGCACATTCTCAAAAGATAACGGAAAAACTTGGTCGGATGTAGAGTTAATCGGACTTCCAAATAACAATTCAGGAACTGATGCTGTAACGTTAAGAGATGGTAGACATTTATTAGTTTACAATCACGTTCTTCCTCCAGGAAAAGAAGCAAAAGGGCCAAGAACGCCTTTGAATGTTTCGGTTTCTAAAGACGGAATTCATTGGAACGCTGCTTTAGTTTTAGAAGATTCAAAAATCAGCCAATATTCTTATCCTTCAATGATTCAAAGTTCAGACGGAATGGTGCATATTGTATATACTTGGAGAAGAGAAAAACTGAAATATGTAAAAGTTGATCCAAGTAAATTAGTGGCGCTTCCAATTAAAAACGGAATCTGGCCAGGCGAAGAAGGAAAAGTAGTTACAGCGGTAAAAGCCGAAGAAGAGTAAAATAAATTGAACCATTAAGAGATTAAGAAAGTTAAGTTGTTGTATCTATTTATTCTTTTAAAAAGAACATTAAGCTTAATTTTCTTCATCTTCTAATGATAATAATAAAAAGTATTGAAGCTTAATTTCCTTAATGCCTTAATGGTAAAACCAATTAACATGAAGCTAAATAAAAATTTAATTGTTGTATTGTTTGTTACTTTATCAACGACATTTAATAGCTGTGCAACGGCGCAGTCTTCCAATAAAAAGCAAAAATACAAAGTTGCTGTTTGTGACTGGATGATTTTAAAAAGACAAAAATTAGGTGCTTTTGGTTTAGCAGCTGAAATAAAAGCTGACGGAATCGAACTCGATATGGGAGGTTTAGGAAACAGACCAACTTTTGATAGCAAACTAGGCGACCCAGTTGAAAGACAAAAATTCCTAGATAAATCAAAAGGAACAGGAGTTGGAATAAGCTCAATTGCGATGTCTGGATTTTATGCACAGTCTTTTGCCACAAGAGAAATCACACCAATGATTGCAGATTGTATCAAAGCTATGAAAGACATGAAGGTAAAAGTGGCTTATCTTCCGTTAGGAACACAAACCGATTTAGTTAAAAATCCGGAGTTACGTCCAGAAGTAATTAAAAGACTACAATGGGCAGGAAAAGAAGTGGGGAAAATAGGTGGTGTAATTGCGATTGAAACCTCTTTGGACGCGACAGAAGAGAAAAAACTTTTAGATGAAGTCGGTTCAAAATATATTAAAAGCTCTTTCAATTTTGCGAATGCTTTAGATAATAAAAGAGATATTTCATCAGAATTGAAAATATTAGGAAAGAAATACGTAGCACAAATTCACGCTTCCAACACCGATCAGTTTTGGTTAGAAAATGACAAAGCGATCGACATGCCAAAAATCAAACAAACTTTGGATGAAATGAAATGGAGCGGATGGCTAATTGTTGAGCGTTCTCGCGACGTGACACAAGTACATAATGTTAAAGCCAATTATGGAGCAAACGTGGCTTATTTGAAGAAAATTTTCCAGAATTAAACAATAAACAGTGATCAATATGTAATCGTTAAACAACACAATTTTTCACTATAAATCTGCCGAATTTGCTAAATCTGCGAGAGATATTTTTCACGCAGATCAGGCAGATTTAGCAGATTATTTTTAGAATGAATACCCAAAAACAGCATACTATGAAATATTTACAATTACTTTTTTTATGTCTTTACGTCTCTTTCGCGACAGCGCAGAACATCACAGTTGTGAGTGATCCGAGTTCGCCGAGAGCAAAATTTGGAGCAGAGAAATTATCAGAAACCCTTTCAGCAAAAGGATTCAGCGTAACTTCTTCTGATAAATTCAAAAAATCAAAAGATAAAGTAATTGTAATTGGAGAAAAAGGAACCGATTTCTGGAAGAAAAATGCTAAAAGCGCTAAAATCGATGATAGCAAATTAACCAAGAAAGAAGGTTTCCAGATTCGCACTCAAAATAATATAATTTATATTGAAGGAACAGATGCAAGCGGAGCTTTGTATGGCGCTTTAGAATTAACAGATAAAATTAAAGCTTCAGGAAAACTTCCTTCAGAAATCAATATTGATGATAGCCCAGAAATGGTTTTGAGAGGAGCTTGCATCGGAATGCAGAAACCGGTTTATCTCCCAGGTCGTGATGTTTACGAATATCCATATACGCCAGAAACTTTCCCGTGGTTTTACGATAAAGCTTTATGGGTAAAATATTTAGATATGCTGGTAGAAAACCGCATGAACTCTTTGTATTTATGGAACGGACATCCATTTGCTTCTTTGGTGAAACTAAAAGAATATCCGTTTGCAGTTGAAGTGAGTGATGAAGATTTCAAAAAGAACGAAGAAATCTATAAATTCTTAACAGTTGAAGCCAACAAACGTGGAATCTGGGTAATTCAGATGTTTTATAACATTATTGTTTCTAAGCCTTTTGCAGAGCATTACAACATTAAAACACAAGATCGTTCAAGACCAATCACGCCATTATTGTCTGATTATACTAGAAAATCTATTGCAGCTTTTATCGAAAAATATCCAAATGTTGGATTAATGGTTTGTTTGGGAGAAGCAATCAATACCGTTGATGATGATGTAGAATGGTTCACCAAAACTATTATTCCGGGTGTTCGTGACGGTTTACAAGCATTAGGAAAAACAGAAGAACCACCAATTATTCTTCGTTCTCATGATACAGATGGGCCTTTAGTAATGGAAAAATCACTTCCGTTATACAAAAACTTATATACAGAAAGTAAATATACAGGAGAATCTTTAACGACTTATACGCCGGGAGGTCCTTGGGGAGAAACGCACAAACAATTAAGCGCTTTAAAATCAATTCACATTGAGAACGTTCATATTTTGGCTAATTTAGAACCTTTCAGATACGGTTCACCAGACTTTATTCAGAAAACGGTAAAAGCAATGCATAGCGTTCACGGAGCAAATGCACTGCATTTATATCCGCAAGCTTCGTATTGGGATTGGCCATATTCGGCAGATAAAACGAAATCAGGAGAACGTTTATTAGAAATGGATCGTGACTGGATTTGGTACAAAGCTTGGGCAAGATATGCTTGGGACAGCAAAAGAGATAGAAATGAAGAAGTTAAATTTTGGGATAATGATTTAGCTGCAAAATTCGGAACGAGTCAGGAAGCTGCAAATAACATTTTAAAAGCTTACGAAGAAACAGGAGAAATTGCTCCAAAAACATTAAGACGTTTCGGAATTACAGAAGGTAACCGTCAGACTTTATTGTTGGGAATGTTTGAAAGTCAGTTGGTCAATCCGTCAAAATGGAGAGTTTATCCAGGATTCCACGAATCATGCGGACCAGCGGGCGAATTGCTTTTAGAATATGCTAAAAAAGAGTGGAACAAAGAACCGCATTCGGGCGAACTTCCAACGCAGATTATTGCTGAAATTACAGAACACGGAAGATTAGCTGTTGAAGCAATCGACAAAGCTGAAGCAAGTGTAACCAAAGACAAAGAAGAATTTGAACGTCTTAAAAATGATATGCATGCGTATAAGGCTTTCGCCGATTTTTTCTCAGAAAAAGTAAAAGCAGCTTTATTGGTTTTAAGATACAGTTATTCAAATGATATTACAGATTTAGATAAAGCTTTGCCTCATTTAGAAAAGAGCATTGAGTACTATGAGTTATTGGTAAAACTAACAAAAGATACGTACTATTATGCTAACAGTATGCAGACTGCTCAACGCCGAATCCCGATTGGAGGAGACGACGGAAACAACAAAACTTGGGCAGAATTGTTACCGCATTACGAGCGTGAATTGGCTAATTTCAAAAGAAATCTAGAGAAACTAAAATCTTCAAAAGATGGTAAAATAGAAACTAAAGAAGGAAAACCTTGGAAACCAGCCGAAGTAACTTTTATAGATGAAAAACCGGGAACGTATCTAGTTAAAACAGGGACAAAAGTGTACGGAACAGATATTTCTGAATTGACTAAAGTTGCTCCAGAACTTCAGAATTTAAGAGGTTATTCTTTTGTTGAAAACGATCAAAACGAAAAAGGAACACATTTGAAGTTTAGAAATACAAAAGCGGTTAAATTAGTGGTAGGATATTTTAATTCTGATCAGAAGCGATTTTTATTGCCGCCAAGTTTGGAGACAGATGCAGCAGGAAATGCGCACGGTCAAGCTGAAGTAATTCTGGCAAGTGCAATGAATTTAAAAGATTTACCTCGTGTAAACATTCATACCTATACGTTCCAGCCGGGAGAGAATAAATTAGATTTAGGAAAAGGAAAAGTATTGATTTTAGGTTTCATCGACGCAGATCAAACTATAACACCACGTGATGTTGGATATATCGATGCAGGAGAAAAAGCAGCAATTGACTGGTTGTTTTATTAGTTTGCATTCCTGCAAGGTTTTGAAAACCTTGTGGGTATTCTAAATGAACGTTAAAAATAAACCTACAAGGTTTTCAAAACCTTGCAGGAAATAGAAAATATGAATAGAATAGTTTTTTTTATTTTTTGTTTTTTTTCAAGTCTTTGCTTTGTTTGGAGTCAGAGCAAAGATTCGGGGAAGTTTCGTAAAGAAATCTCGCTGAATTCATCTTGGGAAACCGTAATACTGGATAATCTTCCGCTGAAAGAAGAAGATTTTGTAGAAAATCCAAAAACTGATTCCAATTGGCAAAAGGTTAGTGTGCCTCACAATTGGGATCAGTATTATGGTTTCAGAAGAACAAAACATGGGAATTTACATGGTACCGCCTGGTACAAAAAAACACTAAAACTCGATAAGAAAGACAGTTCAAAACAGCACTTTCTTTATTTTGAAGGGGTAAGTTCGTATGCAACCGTTTGGATAAATGGTAAAAAAGTGGGCGAACACAAAGGCGGAAGAACTACTTTCACCTTAGACATTACAAAAGCGGTTTCTTTCGACAAAGAAAATATCATTGTAGTTAAAGCAGCACATCCCTCTTTTATTGCAGATCTTCCTTGGGTTTGCGGAGGTTGTTCAGGAGAATGGGGATTTTCTGAAGGTTCTCAGCCAATGGGAATTTTTAGGCCAGTTTCTTTGGTAATTACAAACAATGTTAGAATTCAGCCGTTTGGTGTTCATATCTGGAACGATAAATCGGTTTCTAAACAAAAAGCGATTCTTCATACCACTACAGAAATCAAGAATTACGGCACTTCACAACGCAACTTAACTATCGAAAATATCTTTTTGGATGCTTCAGGAAAGAAAGTTGCTATCAATAAAAGCGATAACAAAATCAATTCGGGAGAAACAAAGGAAATAGCACAAACGCTTCCTGAGATTCAGAATCCGAAATTATGGTCGCCATCCAATCCGTATTTGTATAAATTGGTGACTTCAATTTATGAAAACGGAAAAATAATCGATCAGTTAGCAACGCCTTACGGAATTCGCTGGGTAAGTTGGCCAGTTAGCCGTGACGGAAAAGACAATCGTTTTTTCATAAATGATGAACCTGTTTTTATAAACGGCGTTTGCGAATACGAACATTTGATTGGAAAAAGTCATTCGTTTTCAGATGAAATGATTCATTCCAGAATTGAACAAATCAAAGCAGGCGGATTTAATGCTTTTAGAGAAGCGCATCAGCCTCATAATTTATTATATCAAAAAGAATTAGACGAAAACGGTATTCTGTTTTGGAGTCAGTTTTCAGCACATATTTGGTACGATACGCCAGAATTTAAAGAAAACTTCAAAACCTTATTACGAGAATGGATTAAAGAACGCAGAAACAGTCCATCTGTAGTAATGTGGGGATTGCAGAATGAAAGCACCATTCCGAAGGAATTTGCCGAAGAATGTACACAGATTATCCGTGAAATGGATCCGTTATCAGCGTCACAGCGCATTGTAACAACTTGTAATGGTGGAGAAGGAACAGATTGGAATGTTGTTCAAAATTGGTCAGGAACGTATGGCGGAGATCCGTTAAAATACCATCTGGAAATGACGACTCAGCTTCTAAACGGAGAATATGGCGCATGGCGTTCAGCCGATTTGCATACAGAAGGGGAATTTGACCAAAAAGGAACTTTGAGCGAAAACCGTTTTTCTCAATTAATGGAAATTAAAGTTAGAGAAGCCGAATCGGTAAAAGATAAAATTGCGGGACAGTTTAACTGGCTTTTTGCTTCCCACGAAAATCCGGGACGAGTGCAAAACGGAGAAGGTTTTAGAGATATTGACAAAGTCGGACCAGTAAATTACAAAGGACTTTTTACCATTTGGGGCGAGCCTTTGGATGCATTTTACATGTATCGCGCCAATTATGTTTCAAACAAAACCAATCCGATGGTTTATATTGTTTCGCATACTTGGCCAAGCCGTTGGGAAAAACCGGGAATCAAAAACGGAATCGATATTTATTCGAATTGTGATGAAGTAGAATTGTTTAATGATGTTAATAAAACTTCACTTGGAAAACTAAAAAATCCAGGAATCGGACAGCATTTTCAGTTCAATAATGTCAATATTCAATACAATGTTTTATATGCCGTTGGTTACGTAAATGGGAAAGCGGTTGCTAAAGATTATATCGTTTTAAATAATTTTCCAAAAGCACCAAGTTTTGATGCTTTAACGTCTGAGAAAACAGATATAACAAAAGCCCAAAAAAGTTATAATTACATTTATAGAGTAAATTGCGGAGGTTCTGAATTAACAGATTCTGCTGGAAATACTTGGTTAACCGATACACACAAAAACGGTCAAAATACTTGGGGTTCGTTATCGTGGACAGATAATTTTGAAAAATTGCCAGACTTTTTTGCCAGTCAAAGAACAACTTTCGATCCAATAAACGGTACGAAAGATCCTGAGTTATTTCAAAGTTTTAGATATGGAGTTGATAAACTACGTTACGAATTTCCAGCTCCAGATGGCGAATATTTAGTCGAATTATATTTTACAGAACCTTGGTACGGAACTGGCGGAGGCTTAGACTGCAAAGGCTGGCGATTGTTTGACGTTGCCATCAACGATAATGTTGTTTTAAAAGATTTCGATATTTGGGCAGAAGCTGGACATGATAACGCTTTGAAAAAGACCTTTAAAGTAAAAAGTACAAACGGAAAAATTGTTATTTCCTTCCCAAATGTAAAAGCTTCACAAGCGATTATTTCTGCCATTGCGATTGCAACAAAAGACATTCATGCAAGACCTGCGTTAGAATCTTCAAAAAACATTCAGAATCTGGTTTTAGATTCTTATGATAAAACGAATAGAGTAGCTTCATGGCTAGATATTAATTCAAAACAATATTCAGATTCTGATGTTATTTTTACCGAATTGCCTTCTGAGGTTTTTGGAGCAGATTATTTACAGTTTTCAGTTAATCCAAAAAACAAAGGATCATTTATAGCTAAAGAAGAATCGACAATTTATGTTTTAGTTGATAGTAAAATCAAAACATTAAACGGACTTTCAGATTATAAGAAAATAGAAGAGAAAGCGAAGAATAGCAACGGAATTTCATTTGATGTTTTCACTAAAAAAGTAAAGAAAGGCGAGAAAGTTCTTTTTGATAATTCTGAAACAATATCTTCGATTGCAGTCGTTCCAACGTACGATATGGGCGAAAAAGACGATTCAAGACCAGTTGTAGTCATAGAAGCCGAAAAAACAAAAACAACAGGAACAGGAATCGAAAAAGGAAATTTCAAAAAAGCCGATTATATTGAGTTCACAAAAAAGACAAACAATAGCATCGAGTTTGAAGTAAAACCTGGTGTTGCCGGAATTTATTTAATGCGTTTCCGTTTTATGAATAGAAATGAAACGCCATTAAAAGTCAAATTCAAAATGGAGGATGCCTACGGGATTTTAATGCGAAACGATACAATTGAATTTTTCCCTTCGCCTGAAAAATGGAAGATTTTAAATACGACTTCTGGTGGTTATATTAATGCAGGAACGTATAAAATAACGATTGAAGGTGATGATTTGAAGGGGTTGATGTTGGATAATTTTGAGTTTCAATAGGTTTTTTTGAGGTTCAAAGGTTCAAAGGAACAAAGGAACAAAGGTGCAAAGGTTTATGTCATTTGTCAGGCTGAGCGAAGTCGAAGCCTACGCAAAGTATTTACCCAACGCTTATCACATTCAGTTTGTCATCCTGAGGAACGAAGGATCACACTAGTTGCTCGACAAAGATTGATGACTTAGTTTGCGTGGGCTTCGACTCCGCTCAGCCTGACAAAACCGAAGTAGAATTTAAGAGTAGAATAAAAAACATATTTATGATTAAACATAAAAACATATTTCAAAAAATTACAATTGCCTTATTGTTTTCAGTATCCATTTTTGCACAAAAACAAGCCAGAATTGTCGAAGATTTCAACAAAAATTGGAACTTCAAATTAGGAGATTATCCAGAAGCAATAAATGCCAATTTCACTGCATCAGATTGGAGAACGCTTCAATTACCACACGATTGGAGTATTGAAGGCGCTTTTGATAAGGATGCTAAAACCAAGCAAGCACAAGGATTTTTACCTGCTGGAAAAGGCTGGTATCGCAAAGTATTTACAGTTCCGGCGAACTGGAAAAACAAAACTATTTCAATTGAATTTGACGGTGTTTTTAAGAACAGTGAAGTTTTCATAAATGGAAAATCATTAGGAGTTCGCCCAAATGGTTATATTTCTTTTGGATATGACTTGACGCAATATTTAAACTTTGGAAAATCAAATACAATTGCCGTAAAAGTCGATAACGATGCACAACCGAATTCTAGATGGTACACAGGTTCTGGGATTTACAGAAATGTACGTTTAGTTGCCAGTGAAAAACTGCACGTTGGAAAATGGGGAACTTTTGTAACAACGCCAGAAGTTTCAGCAGAAAAATCAAAGATACATCTAGAAGTTACGATTGATAATGATAATGCTTCTGCGAAAGAATTTAAACTGGTTACTTCGATTATAAATGCAGAAAATAAAGAAGTTGTCAATTTTACATCAACAGAAAAAATTGGTGCTAAAACCTCAGAAAAAAAGATTCATGATTTGGTTTTAAATCAGCCGAAATTATGGAGTACAGAAAATCCGTATTTGTATAAAGTCATTACAAAGGTTTACGAGAAATCGAAATTGGTTGATAATTATGAAACTCCACTTGGGTTTAGATATTTTAATTTTGATTCAGAAAAAGGATTTTCTTTAAATGGTGTTCCAACCAAAATTTACGGCGTTTGTTTGCATCACGATAATGGTGCTTTGGGTGCGGTAGAAAATATTCATGCCGTAAGAAGAAAGCTGGCTTTAATGAAAGAAATGGGAGCAAACGCTATCAGAATGTCTCATAATCCACATTCGTTGGAAATGATGCAATTGTGCGACGAAATGGGGTTTATCGTTCAAGATGAAGCTTTTGATGTTTGGAAAAAGAAAAAAGTAACCAACGATTATCATAAAGATTGGGATGCTTGGCACAAACAAGATTTAGAAGATTTTATTAAAAGAGATCGTAATCATCCATCGGTTATGATGTGGAGTATTGGTAACGAAATTAGAGAACAGTTTGATTCGACAGGAATTGCGATTACCAGAGAATTGGCTAAAATTGTAAAATCTTTAGATAAAACTCGTCCTGTAACTTCGGCTTTGACAGAAAATGTAATTGAGAAAAACTTCATTTATCAGTCAGGAGCTTTGGATCTCTTAGGATTCAATTACAAACATGAAGATTATAAAGATTTTCCAACGAAATTTAAAGGACAAAAAATATTGGCTTCAGAAAGTGTTTCGGCTTTAGAAACACGTGGGCATTATGATTTTCCTGACGGAATTAAAGCCTGGCCAACAAAACACGGAGCTCCGTTTGACGGAAATGCCGATTGGACGGTTTCGGCTTATGATCAGGTAAAATCGTATTGGGGCGCAACGCACGAAGAAAACTGGAAAACGATTAAAAGTCAGGATTTCATGGCGGGAACTTTTATCTGGACAGGTTTTGATTATATCGGAGAACCAGATCCGTATCCGTTTCCTGCAAGAAGTTCGTATTTCGGAATCGTTGATTTAGCCGGACTTCCAAAAGATGTGTATTATATGTATCAAAGTGAATGGTCGAACAAAACGGTTCTGCATATTTTACCGCATTGGAACTGGAAAAAAGATCAAGAAGTCGAAGTTTGGGCGTATTACAATAATGCTGATGAAGTAGAATTATTCTTAAACGGAAAGTCGTTAGGAAAGAAAGCAAAACAAAATGATGATTTGCATATTTCTTGGAGAGTAAAATTTGAGCCAGGAACATTAAAAGCGGTTTCGAGAAAGTACGGAAAGGTGGTTTTAGAAAAAGAAATAAAGACGGCTGGAGAAGCTTCTAAAATCGATTTAAAAGCAGATAAAACTTCAATCAAAAACGATACTTACGATTTGGTTTATGTAACTGTTTCTATGACTGATAAAGATGGAAATTTAGTCCCAAACGCAATGGATTTAGTCAATTTTGAAGTTTCTGGCGGAGGAAAATTAGTTGGAGTTGATAATGGTTATCAGGCTAATTTGGATTCTTTTAAAGCCAATTCCTGTAAATTGTTTAATGGAAAATGTGTTGCGATTATTCAGTCGAATGGGAAGAAAGAAAATATTCAGCTGAAAGCGATGGCAGGAAATGGAATTCCGTTTTCAGCAATTCAGATAAACGTTAATTAATTTTATATGTCGCCCCGCTGGGGCTTTGATTCTCTAATCTATTATTTTCTTCTATAAATATTTAAGCTCCGCTGGAGCTTTTAAATTACAATTTAGAAAATCTTTCTAGCTCTGGAAGAGCGAAATATTTATAGAAAAATGAATCTCCCATAAGAATAAAGCTCCAGAGGAGCGAGATAATACAAATAATCAAAATCCGTTTCAAACTAGATGCGGATTTTTTGTTTTTAGCTCATTCAGAATATTTATTTTTTTGTAGAATTAAACTTATATTTGTCTCGTAATATAAAAGCCGAAAAATGATTTGTACAATTTATTCGCATCATTTAGGACTGGAAAAAATCAAACAAATATTTCTTTCTCATGTTCCTAATGGTGTTTTTTCTACTAATGGTGAAAACCTCGAATTTGAAGTGAAAGGTGGAATCTTAAGTCCATCAAAAAAAGTAACTATCTTTTACAGAGAAAGAGCTATTCCTTCCTACCAAATTCCGCAAATAGACGATTCTGAGTTAACTGCCAATTTGAAGGGCTTGTATGGTTTTGTAGATTCGTTACCAACTGAAAATGAAAAGGTAAAAGGGGTATTTCTTCGTAAAATACAAACATTGAATTCTGAATTTTCGATTCGTGAAGACAAGGGAGAATTAAAAGAATTAGACATCATTATAGCCGATCTTGCAAAAGAATTTGATGCAGTTTTATTTGTTCAGCCAAATACTATAATAAGTAAATCTGAAACGCAGCATTTTTTAGATAAAGATTTAAATCTAATTATTGATTCAGAAGGGAGAAGTGAAATTGAAGAATTAAAAGTTAATATCAATTCGGAATATTTTGACAATGATCAGACAGAATTAGAAGAAGATCAAATAGAAAGAAAAGCTAAAAACGAAGAAATTCTTGAAAGAGAAAATATAAAAATCAACAATAATTTACCTTATATTGAATCGGAAAGAGAAACTACAATTCGATCAGCAAAAGAAGTTGCACAAAGAGTTAGCGTTTTGGCAGTAACTAATTATGTAGCATTTAATAATATCTCTCCTGAAGAAGCTGTTGATTATTTACAAAATTATAATCTATGGGATTTTACAACCGATGTTGAAAAGGAATTTCTTGCCAATCCTACTGAAAGTAGAAAAATACATGAAACATGGAAATGCGAAGGAATTTGGACTTTAATGTGGGCTTTGAAAAAAGTCGCTAGACTTGATTTTCCAAATGAGTTTTGTGATCTTGGAAATATCAATGCAGAAGATTATCCTGTTGCAAAAGACAAAGATCCTTTTGAATTTATAAATGCAGTTCATGAGGTTCGCTCTAAAAAAGAAATTTTAGATGCTGCAGATTTGTATTATCGTTATAATTGGGCTTGTGTTGATGCAAGAATTAACGGAAAACAAATTGAGGCAATAAATCCAGGAATTGTTTACGAAAGGCAATACGCCCTAAACTGGCTTATAAATTATATGGATCAGGATTGGGATGATGTTACCTGTGATACCTAATAAAATAAAAAAAACATTCCGCTCCAAAAACTGAAGCGGAATGTCACCATTAAAAAAAAATCAAGAATTATCGCTATAACTCAAGTTATCGTTTTTAGAAAACACCAATGTAGTGGTTTCCTGGTTTGTTAACCAATTTTGCACCTTTTGTAACAGCACCTGTTACTGCATCAATAATATAGATATTTCCATCTTTACCAACTGGAGTTACTGCAATGTAAATTTCGTTTCCATCAACTACAAAACCTTGGTATTGACCAAAATCTAAATCTGCATCGTAAGGAATTCCATCTACTAATTTTGCTGTTTTTGCGTTTAGGTCAAGTCTTGCAACATATCCCTGATCATTTGCATTATGGTGGTAAACTGCATATGCAATTCCGTTTCCTACATATCTCCAGGCATCGATATAAGAACCTGTAACTCCAAGAGCAGCATCTAAACTAAAGGAATACGAGTTATCATATTCATTACTTTGGTTAATTTTCAGGATATAAGAACCTTTTTTAGTATCTCTTTGAGTTGCCTGATAGATATTTCCATCATTTGCTACAAAGCTGTTAAAACTTCTGTATCCGCTTGTATCACCAAAACCAACTGTAGAAGTAATTACTTTAGGATTTTTTAATGAAGGATAATCTACTACAACTGATTTAGATCCTAAACGATCAAATGTGCTTTCGTTTGTTCCTGTAGCCGGATTTGTTTTACGCATCCAGGTTCCAATAATCAGTTTGTCTCCTGCTTTGTTTAAGGTTGGAGCATCTAAACGGAAAATATGGTGTCCTAAAGCTTCTTCTGCAGCAGATAAAGCAATTTCATACTGCTCGTAAGTAGAAATATTAATTTTTTGGAAGTCTAAACTTAATACCGTTGCAGAACCTCTTGTGTATTTATATGTTGTCCCGTCCTCTTCTGTTTTTACAACAGGAGCGGTTACGTTTACAGCTACACCAGTTTTATCGCCGTCAAAAAGTTTTACCCATCTTGGTGATGCTCCTGCATATTGTGCAATGCTTACCGTTTGTCCTGACTGTACGAAGTTTTTACCTCCATTTACATTATAAGTCATAAACTGGCCTCCGTTAGCACCTGTGTAAGTAATATTAAAAAGAGTTTTTCCGTCTACAGATGATTGTAAACGTGCTGTTCTGCTTGACTGAACAGGTTCTCCGTTTTCGTAAACATCAATAGAAACATTTGGATTTTTAGCATCTGTTTTGCTTACAGAAAATACTTTAGTTCCGCCGTCTCCGTCTCCGGGATTAGTCTGCATTAAAGCACCTGCAACAGTTATCCATCTTTCTTCGGTTGGAGTAGGATTTACAGGAGTTTCTTCATTTTTATTATCGTCACTGCTGCAGCTTGTCAGCGCAAATGTGGTAAAAACCAATCCACATGCCAGTAGTTTAAATGTACTTTTTTTCATATTTATTACATTAAAAGTTATTAATTAGTTACTAAAATTTATTGAGTATGTAGTTTACTTTTAAATAGAAAGCTCTTCCGGGTTTTTGAACCGCAAAATTGTCATAAACCTCTTCGTTGGTTATGTTTTTAGCATCAAAGCTTACAATATATCTTTTGCCTGGAAATATGTAACTTAAACCCAGATCATGAGGAAACTGCGATGGAGTTTTGTCCATTTCTGTTTGAAGCCATGTTGTATAAAATTCACCTACATAACTAAAATTGTAATATAGATTCAATTCTGATTTTTCCTGTAATACATTTTTAAAGTTGTATTGTGCATTAGTATTTATAATGAAGTAAGGTTCATTTGGATACTGTTTATTATAATTGTCATAAATTTTGCCGTTTGGATCGTATTTAAGTTTGAACAATGAATTAAATCGTGACATATTCATTGATACAAACAATTTGTTTTTATTTGAATATTCTAATGAAGCTTCATAGCCAAGAGATTGTGCAGTTCCCATATTTACAGATGGCGTTGCCTGCAGAGCCTCATTAACTCTGGTGCTGAACTGGCGCACAATTTTATCTTTAGAATTTCTCCAGAATCCTGAACCCGAAAAACTGAATTTGTGTTCATTAATTTTAAAAGGACCAAATCGAAGACCAACATTTAGGTTATTACTCTGCTCTGGTTTTAATGAACTATTTGATGTTTGATTTTCACCCGGATTACCAAAAATTTCATTTTCAGACGGAAGTCTTATTGCCTTTTCTGCAGATGTAGATAACATTAATTTAGGCAGAACAAAATAAGATGCTGCAAATCCGTATCCGTAGAAAGTCGTATTGTTATTTTCCAGATTTTCGGTAATTTTAGTCTGTCCGTTTGTTGTAGTCAAAACAGGAGTTTTCTGTTCCGTTTTTTGGTTGTATCTTTTACCAAATACATTTGTTCTTAAGCGGGAACCAAGACCTTCAAATTCGTAGGCAAATGATAAAATGTTTTTTTGCAGGTCGCGTTTCTGCTGAAAATTTCTTTCCAGTTCAGATTTCATTTCATCGTAATCATCTCTCATAAATGAGTAAAGCATTGTACTGAATACAAATCTGTGATTTTCATTTACAGAATAATTTAAACCGCCCCTTGTACTGAAAATTTTATTATTAAGATGAAGAATTGTCGGTGCTCCCTGCTGTGCTCCGTTTGGTGTTAGAATAGGAAGACCTTTAAGACCAATTGCTTTTTCGTTAAACCAGTTGTAATTCCATTTTACTGTATCGTTTAAAACCTCATTTCTCTGGCTGAAAACCGAATTAATATTAAATTCAAGACCTTTTATTATAAAATCTTTTTTAGCGTAATTAATGCTTATTACTTTGGCATCTGCTTCTGTAAACCTTCCTTTATATGGAGTAGACATTGCCTGACCATGCTGGATTTCATTATAATCATCAGACATGTTTATGCCCACTAAAAAAGTATCAGCCCACTCAACATCTGTAAAACCAAGTTCAAAACGGCCTCCATAAGAACGATAAGCATCATTAAAACGTTTAGCGCGAATTTGTTTCATTACACCATCTGCCTGTACGTCACGGGCAAATTTCCCCCATATTTCATAATTATTGTCAGAGTAATTATAAAATCCTGATCCTTTTAAAGTAAAACCAGATTTGTCGCGGTATGTCGTATTAAAATTTGATTGAATGGTATTAAATGAACCATAAGATACAGAAGCGTTCAACGAATTTTTAGCTCCTTTTTTCAGGATTACATTAATAGCACCGCCCAAAGCATCATCGGCTAAATGTGCTGGAATTACGCCTTTATAAACTTCAATTCTTTCAATTAAAGCAGGAGGAATACTGTTTAAGTTAAAAGACGAACCGTAAGTAGAAATAGGAATTCCGTCGATAAATATTCGGATGGCATTGCCAGACATTCCGTTTAGGTTGTAATTTACGCTGGAACCTAAACCTCCGTTTTGTCTGATTCTGACTCCCGCAGACTGTCCTAATAAATCATTAGTTTGGATATTTCTTTTGGCTGCTTCCTGAGTTTCGATAACATTTACAGAAAAGCCTTTTTCGATGATTTCTTTTTTGGCAGTTTTTTTCTGAATCAATACTTCGTTCAAAGCTTTTGGATCCGTTATTTTTTCCAGAGAAATCGTAATTTGTTGCGAAGGACGATTTAAAACAATATTTACACTTTTGTTTTGGGCTTCCATTGAAGAAATATCCAATGTATAATTTCCGTAAGAAAGGTTTCTAAATTCAAATTGACCATTGTTATCAACAACGGCATTTTTTTTTGTACCGCTGATTTGTACAGAAGCTCCTGTGGCAATTTCGTTATTGGTAAAGGTTACTTTTCCTGTAATTTTTCCAGTTTGAGACCAGCCAGAAAGAGTTATCATGAAAAGGAGAAAGTAAAAAAATCTCATATTTTAAGTTGTACTGATTTTATATGGCAGCAAACTTATAGTATTATTTAAATTTGATCTAAATAAACCTGTTAGAAGATTATTAGATTTACATTAGAGATTTTAATGTTGGAAATAAGCAGTAATTGTTATAATGAAAAACCGTGCTGAAAACTTAGAGCCTCAGCACCTTAGAATCTTAGTACCTTAAATTTACAATTTTGCTTTGAACTTTTTAATGGAGAAATTTTTTGACTTAATAACTTTTCCGTTATCAGTAATCATTACACAGCTGTAATCTGGAAATTTTTGAAGTAAAAGCAAGCCTTCTGTCTGTCCCAAAACCATCATTGAAGTGCTTAATCCGTTTGCGGTTTCGGCATTTGGACCAAAGACAGTCACGCTGCACAAGCCCGTTGCAGGATATCCGGTTGCAGGATTTATAATGTGAGAATATCGTTTTCCGTTAAAAATAACGAACTTTTCATAACTCCCGGATGTAGTGACCGCACCTTGATTTAAGGGAACGACTGCCAGAAGTTTTTCAGGTTTAAAAGGGTTTGTGATTCCAATTTTCCAAGGCTGTCCGTTGGGCTGTTTCCCCCAGGTGCTCATATCTCCCGAACCGTTTACAATTCCGGCTTCAATGCCTTTTGCAATCATCATTGTACGGCATTTATCAGTTGCGTAACCTTCACCTAAAGCGCCAAAGCCAATCTTCATTCCTTTTAGTTTTAAGAAAATTGTTGATTGAACAGAATCTAAAATAATGTTTTTATAACCCACTTTCTCAACCGACTTTTTTATGGCTTCCGCCGAAGGCATTTCGGTCATTGATCCGTCAAATTTCCAGATTCGGTCCATTGCGGCAAAACTAACATCAAATCCGCCGTTGGTTATTTCTGATAATTTTAAAGCTCTTTGTGCAAGTTCAAATACTTCGCGATCAACTTTTATGGGTTTAATTCCGGCATTTTGATTTACCTGAGAAACCTGCGAATCCGGTTTCCAGTCAGAAATTAGGTTTTCAATTCGCGTAATTTCGGCAATTACTTCGTTTATATTTTGTTCTGCAGTTAGAGAATCCTTTGCCACAATACTAATGTCAAAACGTCCGCCCATAAGCAGAGTAGTTCTTTTTCGTAAAACCTGCGAATGTGCTGAAAAACAACAGGAAATTACAAACAGGATTAATAATTTATGTGACAATAATTTGTGCATATTTTTAAAGAATTTGAAGAGTCATATGTGCCGCCCCGCTGGGGCTTTGGTTTGGTATGAATTAAATTAATCTATAAATATATCGCCCCGCTGGGGCTATTTTTTTTAGATGTGTCAATTTAATCTATAAATATATCATCCCTCCGGGATTTGTATTTCTAAAATCAACACAGCTCCTGAGGAGCAAAATATTTATAGATAATTATTGATTTATCGTTAATAAAGCTCCAGCGGAGCGATATATATTACCCAGTGGGATTTTGTTTTTTAGATGTGTCAATTTAATCTATAAATATATCATCCCTCCGGGATTTGTATTTCTAAAATCAACACAGCTCCTGAGGAGCAAAATATTTATAGATAATTATTGATTTATCGTTAATAAAGCTCCAACGGAGCGATATATTAACTCGCTGGTGTTATTTTTTTAGATCTGCCAATTAATCTATATGTCATCCCTCTGTGATTGGTAGTATCTATTTGTAATATCAATAATCAACAATCTAAAATCAACAATCTAAAATTGCACTCCTAATAACAATCGGTTAAAATTTGTCCTTTTTCCTTGTAATCAGCGAGATTTTGCATTCCGTTATCACGACACAATTCATCCAGAATCACTTCGACATCTTTCTGCATTGCAAGTGAACCGCAAATCATGATTACACCGCCGTCTTTCAATAAATTAACAAAAAAGACTGTGTCCCTTTTTATCAAATCCATTACATAAATTTGTTCGGCTTCTCGTGATAAAGCGACATGAAAATTATCCAGATATTCTTTTTGGATCATTATATTGGCAAACTTTTTATAAGCCAGCAGTGTCGGCGTTTCCATTCTAAATCCGCTGTAAAGCTGTATTTCTTTCTTAGCTTTATTTTGTTCGATCATTCCAAGAAAAGGAGCAATTCCCGTTCCGTTAGAAATAAAAGCCACTTTTGACGCTTTCTTTGGAAAATGGAAAGCGTGATTATTAATAATTCTGGCTTTAATAGTATCGCCCGGTTCCAGATTATTTAAATATCCAGAACCTAATCCATTTTGATGCAGTTTTACAACCAATTGTACATTTCCGGAATGATTTCCAATAGAGTAGAGGCGTTCTCTCGAATCATTGGCAGGATAAACAGCCAGTAAATCGCCCGAAGCAAATTTCGTTCGGCTATTGGCGTGCAGTGTTAAAATAAATGTATGTTCAGTATCTGAAATTGGCGTTTTATCTAAAACCATTAATTTTTGTAAACCTTTTGGAACATGGTTGTACAGAGATGGAGTACAGGCAAGTGGAATTTCGGTTTTCCCGCTCCATAATTTCAACCATTCTGTAAACTCAACTGCCGATTTATCATTAACGGTTTGTAAATCTAAAAAGCGTTCTGCCCAATTTTGATTTTCCAGAAGCTGATCGATTTCAATAGCAAATTGACAGAAATCAGGATAAGATTTTGATCCAAAACCAACAACCGAAAATTTAATTTTTTGTTCCTGATTTTGTTTTTGTAAAAGGGTTTTGAATTTTCTGGCGTTTGAAGGCGGATCACCTAAACCATGAGTAGACGAAAAAACAATAATATGCTCAGCTTTTGGGTAAACCGAAAAACTATTTAATTCGGCCGTAAAAACTTTTTTTCCATGGCTGATTAACTGCTTCGCAATAGCATTGGCAAATCGAAAAGAGCTTCCGTTTTCAGAACCAACCAGCAAAATATAATTGCTTTCATTGGCTTTGAATTTATTTTTAATTCGGCTTGATCTTCGTTTTAGAGTAATAGCAAAACCAGAATAAATAAAGAAAAGAATATTGAGACACGCAATGGCTAAAATTACAGCCCAGACAGTATTAATTCTTCCTGTATGCAGGTCAAGGCTTAAAGCTGATAACTGAACAGTAAACGGCGAACGTTTTTCTGAAAGTAAAGTGCCGTCAACCTGATTGACTTCAATTTCGCGGTCTTTTAGTTCAATGATATAATATTCTTCAGGATCATCTGTAAAAGGAAATTCGATTTTCTTTACTTCAGACAGGAGTGTGGTTTTAAATACCGAAGTTTTTTTGGCTTCCGCCGAAAGTTCTGTTTTTACCGGTTTTGCTTTTTCTTCACCCATAAAAAAGTTAAATCTTTCCAGCGATAAATAAGTTCCGGTAAGCGCGATAATCAAAATTGGGATCAAAGCCAGACGGCCTAAAACAACATGATAATATTGTGCAAAATATTCTTTAATTACTTTCGAAAAGAAATTACGGATGCCTCTTTGTCTTTTTAAAACCAGCACAAATCCCGAAATTGAAATTAACAGTAAACAAAAAGAAATTACGCCAACAAAGAATCGGCCGGTTTCATGAAGAAACAGCGAACGATGAAAACTTGTAACCCATTTAATAAATTCACTCTTTTTTGCAGGCGTTCCTAATGCTTTTCCGGTTTTAGGATCAATATAAGCATTCACATCATTTCCATCTTTATCAATGGCCTGAAGTGTTACAAACTGATTGTAATCGACACTCAATTCGGTGATTTCTGAGTATTCTTTTTTTAATACCGGCAGTGTTTCTCCTAAAGTAATTTTATCAAAATCAGCAGCTTTGTACGGAAGTGTTTTTTCCTGTACTGCATCGACTGCGAGAATGATTCCGGTAACAGAAGCTAAAAGCAGAAATATCGAAGAAAATAAGGCCAGAGCCAAATGTGCGTAGCGCCAGAAAGAAAGAGTCATTTAGTGTATTCTAGAAATGTAATAAATATTTAAAGCTTTGTCAAGGTTTTGCAACTTTGACAAAGCTCGGATTTTAAGTTTAAGCAGAAAAATATTTCATGCTTATCTAAGTTAAAATAAGATTATATTTTGTTCAGTCTTACATATTTAATGTAACCTTTACCGTCTGTTTTGTCAGCAAGACCTTCTGTTGTAAGCGGAATTTCAAGATCGCTTACATAATATTTCTGATCTTCAACTGCTGACTCAAAACGCAGTTTGTAACCTTTATTGATTTTAGAATCTTCAATTTCGATTGTTGTAACACTGCGGTCTCCTCCGGTAACAGATGCACCGGTTTTTGCGCTGATGTCTTCACTTTTCTGAGCGTGGAATTTATTCCATTCTTTTAATGATTTGTACCATTTTTTGTCGTCGCCCATTACATAAAGTGTTTTTTCGTATGCACCGCTTGGGTTAATAAGCGAAACAACAATATAAGCACCTTCTCCCATATAATTTGTCATTTGCAACATGCATTTGTATTTGCTTGATTGTGCATTTGCCTGTAAAGCAACAAAGAATATAAGAACGATTTTAAGTATAGATTTCATTTTAATTAATTGTGAATTATGAGTTGTGAATTATGTTATGAGTTATGAATTATGAGTTTTTTTTGAGTTATAATGTATAAGTAGTCTACAACTCATAACTTATAACTCAAAACTCATAACTTTTAAAGATTATTTTAAAAAGTCAATTGATACATTGTTTTTTGTAAGTAACTCATTTTCTTTAGCCAGAGCATAAGGAGTTTCGTCAAACTCAGTATTGATGTCTTTTTTAGCTCCTGCAGAAATAAGATACTTTAATATAGAATCATCTTTAGATGTCATAGCAGCTCTGTGCAAAGCGGTTAAACCATCTTTGTTTTTTGCATTTACGTCTACTTTTAAATCTGTAATTTTTTTAAGAAGCGAAACGTCATTTTTTGTAATAGCTAAATGATACAATGTATTTCCGTCTTTTTGAGCCACTGCTAAGTTTAAACCTTTATCCTGCAGTAATTTCGCTTTAGCATCAAATGGATCTGCCGCATTGTCTTTTCCTGCCGGACGGTAAGATTGTACTAAATACACACCTAGATTGTTTCCGTCTTTGTCTTTTACATTTACATCAGCACCTTTGCTTAAAAGTACATTTACAGCTTCTGGCGTTCCATATCTAACCGCATTTGTCAAAGCTGATTCTCCTTTTAAGTTCTGAGCATTGATATTTTTAGCCACAGGAAGTAAAATCTCTAAAACAGCAGTTTCTCTTGCAGATGCTGCAGCCATTAAAGGTGTGTTTCCTTCTTTATCTCCTTTGTTAGCATCAGTACCTTTACTCAAAAAGTATTTTACAATTTCTGCCTGATTTGGTTTTCCGGCTAAAATATGCAATACATTTTGTCCTGCTTTGTTTTGTGCAGTTGGTTTCAGTTTTACTTCTTCAACTAAATATTTATAAGTTTCGATTGTATTGGTTTCTCTTCGGCTTCCCTGAGCAGCTGTAAACAATGCATTATCATTTGGTTTTACACCTTTTGCTAAAAGTTTTTTCAAAAGATCAATATTACCAGATCTTGCTGCATAAACAAAAGCAGTATTTCCGTCATTATCTACATCTTTAAGAGACATTCCTTTTGTTGCAAAATAATCTGCCGCTTTTAAATCTTTATCAGAAGAAATGGCTAAAAGCAATAAGTTGGCACCATTATTATATTTTTTCTTAGGATCGATTCCGGCTTTAAAAAAAGCATCATATAAAGCAGGATTTGATTGTCCGTTTGAAGCAGCAAAATCTATTGGAGTAGTTCCGTGGCTGTCTTCAAATTTAACATCAGAACCTTTTGCTATTAAATATTCAACTAATTCTGTATTTCCTCTGTATGCCGCCCAGTGTAAATAAATACGGTTATCATGCGTTAATTTTGTTATTGAGTTTCCAGGCTGCTCAATTAAGTATTTAATCACAGCAATTGGTGCATCATTGTTAATTGCCAGTGTAGTAACATCAAAAGCATTTATGTTTGCTTCGGCTGGATTGTTTCCTTTTGCAATTTCAGCTTTAACCGTTTCAACAGTTGGAGAAGTTTTCCAGAAAGACTGCTCTAATAAGGTGTTTTTTTGCTGTGCATTAACAAAGAACACTGTCGTTAATGCTAAAGAAATAAAAAGATTCTTTTTCATATTTTGTTATGTTGTTTATTGGAGTATGACGTCCAAAAATTATAGATGAAACAAATGTCTATTTAGAATAAATCAAAATAATCGCAAATGTAAAGATTAATATTTTTAAATCAAGTTTTATTGCCTTCAAAAGTTTAATTCTAATAATTTTTTAATTTATTTCTGGACTTCTGGTTTTTTGTTTTCAACTATATCGATTTTTTAAAATTGTAAGACAAGAATTTTATGTTTTAGTTTAAAAGTGTTTAATATTTTTTTTATTCTTATTGATTTAAAATATTGGTAATTAATATTTTAACTTTTTAATAAGTAGAACATTTTAACTATTGGCAGTTTTTATTTCTTACTTAAAAAAATACCTTTTCATGACGAAATCTGCTCCTCAAAGTTTATCAGATTTTACCTAAAAATGACCAAAATTTAAATTTATCTGTTGATAACTGTTTTTTTGTTTGAAGTAATATTTCTGTTTTTTTTGTTGACAACTCTATTTAGATTTAGTATAAATAACTGATAATTCGGTAACTACGGAAAATTATGCAGCTGTTAATAAATAGTTTTTTTAGTGGTTTTTAACATTGTTCTTTCCTGTTGATAATTGCTCGGATTTTTAACATCAAAACTTAGACAATAGAAAATTGAGGGGTTAATTTTGTATGTATAGAAAACACAGTTACCCACCCCAAAATCCTGTTCGTTTTCTAATCTGAATTAGTCACCGATAAATACTATATATATGTCTATATTTGATAAAAGAGTCAATTATAAACCTTTTGAATACCCGGAGGTTTTACAATTTACAGAAGCGATAAATAAAGCGTATTGGGTTCATACAGAAGTTGATTTTACTGCTGATACTCAGGATTTTCACGCTCACTTATCTCTGGCAGAGAAAACAGCGGTAAAAAACAGTCTGCTGGCAATTGCACAGATTGAGGTAGCCGTAAAAAGTTTTTGGGGAAACATTTACGAGCATTTTCCAAAACCAGAATTTAATGGTTTAGGAAGTACTTTTGCTGAGTGTGAATTCAGACATTCTGAAGCGTATTCTCGTCTTTTGGAAGTGTTAGGTTATAATGATGAATTTGAAAAACTTCTGGATGTACCAGTTATTCGTCGTCGTGTAGATTACCTTTCAAATGTACTTAAAGATACCAAATCTCAGGACAACAGAAAATATATGGTTTCGCTGATCTTATTCAGTATTCTGATCGAAAATGTTTCGCTTTTCAGCCAGTTTGCCATCTTGCTTTCTTTTACAAGATTTAAGGGGTACATGAAAAATGTGAGCAACATTATCGCCTGGACTTCTATTGATGAGCAGATTCATGCAAATGGAGGAATCTATATTATCAATAAAATCAGAGAAGAATTCCCAGATTATTTTGATGAAGAAACTTTGGCTTTGGTGAGAGAAACAGTTAAAGATTCTATTGCAGTCGAATCAGACATATTAGACTGGATATTTGAAGAAGGTGAAATTGAAAGTATTAAAAAAGGTGATTTAGTGAATTTTATGAAATTTAGAATTGACGAAAGCCTGAAACAAATTAATATTCCGGTAATTTTTGATGTAAAGGTTGAAGATTACAAAGCTCTGGCTTGGTTTGAAGAAGAAGTTTTTGCCAACAGTCTGGACGATTTCTTTGCAAAACGCCCTGTAGAATACACTAAACACGATAAAAGCATCACGGCAAACGACCTTTTCTAAAAGCAGCACAATATGAATACAATAGATCCAAATGAAGTAAATAGTCTTCCGCATAATGAAGCAGGAACCAAAATGTGGTGGAAGAACTCTGAAAGTGAACAAATTTTAAATCGTGGTTATCTTTTAAAAGGAGAAACAGTAGAAGGTGCAATTGACAGAATTTGTACGGCTGCTGCCAGAAGATTATACAAACCAGAATTAAAAGAGTCTTTTGTAGAAATGATCGAACGCGGCTGGATGAGTATCAGTTCGCCGGTCTGGGCTAATATGGGAACCGAAAGAGGTCTGCCTATTTCTTGTTTTAACGTTCACGTTCCGGATAAAATTGAAGGAATTACACATAAATTAGGCGAAGTAATCATGCAGACTAAAATAGGTGGTGGAACATCTGGTTATTTTGGAGAATTGCGTGAGCGCGGAAGTGCCGTAACCGATAACGGAAAAAGCAGCGGTGCCGTAAGTTTTATGAAACTTTTTGATACGGCTATGGATACGATTTCGCAAGGCGGAGTACGCCGCGGTGCATTTGCAGCGTATTTGGATATTGACCATCCGGATATCGAGGAGTTTTTGAAAATTAAAAGTATTGGAAATCCAATTCAGAATTTATTTACCGGAATCTGTGTGCCGGATTACTGGATGCAGGAAATGATTGATGGTGATGCTGATAAAAGACAAATTTGGGCAAAAGTATTAGAAAGCCGTCAGCAGAAAGGACTGCCGTATATCTTTTTCAGCGATAACGTAAATAAAAACAAACCACAGGTTTATAAAGATCAAAACCTAAGAATCAATGCAAGTAATTTATGCAGTGAGATTATGCTTCCGTCAACTCATGACGAATCATTTATCTGCTGTCTTTCTTCTATGAACTTAGAATTGTATGAAGAATGGAAAGATACTGAAGCGGTAAAACTGGCGATCTTTTTCTTAGATGCAGTTTTACAGGAATTCATCGAAAAAACAGAAGGCAACTATTATCTTTCTGCAGCAAATAAATTTGCTAAAAGACACCGTGCGCTTGGATTAGGTGTTTTAGGATGGCATTCTTATCTGCAAAAAAATATGATTCCGTTTGAAGGAATGGAAGCTAAAATGAAAACAACAGAGATTTTCAAACATATAAGTGATAAAGCGGATAAAGCAAGTCAGGAACTGGCTAGAATTTACGGTGAACCAGAATTGTTAAAAGGTTACGGAAGACGTAATACCACTACAATGGCAATTGCTCCAACGACTTCATCTTCTGCTATTTTAGGACAGACTTCACCAGGAATTGAACCTTTCAGCAGTAATTATTATAAAGCTGGATTAAGCAAAGGTAATTTCATGCGTAAGAATAAATATCTTAAAAAGTTATTAGAAGAAAAAGGTTTAGACAATGAAGAAGTCTGGAGAGGAATTATGCTAAACGGAGGAAGCGTTCAGCACATGTCACAACTAACACAGCAGGAAAAAGATGTTTTTAAAACATTTAAAGAAATCAGCCAGTTAGAAATTGTTCAACAGGCAGGAATTCGTCAGAAATTTGTAGATCAGGGACAAAGTTTAAATCTTAATATTCCGGCTGAATTAGCGATTAAAGATGTAAACCGTTTAATGATCGAAGCCTGGCAGCAAGGAGTTAAAAGTTTGTACTACCAAAGAAGCCAGAGTGTTTCTAAAGAATTAGTAACGAGTCTTGTTTCTTGCAGCAGCTGTGAATCATGAATATTAAAAAAGCCGAATCTAAATTAAGATTCGGCTTTTTTATTCATATCGTCATGTCGACGAAGGAGATATCTCCGCAAGTAACTCTGTAATGATTGTCTTTTTAAACACATAGAAACATAGATTTACTATTGCTAAAAAGAATTCAAAAGAAAACATGCTTTCCACACATAGTTTACTATGATTGTTAATGCAAGTGAAACGCCTTTTTTCAAGTTAAAAAAGCTATGTTTCTATGTGTTTTAATTTGATTTCAATCGACTCAAGGTTTCCTGCGAAATATTGATATACGAAGCCACTATTTTATTTGGGAGTCTTTTTACGATAGTGGGATTAATTTTGAGTAATTGATTGTAACGTTCCAAAGCGTCCATAGTTGTAAACGACATTAATCGATTGGCATTATTTACATAAGCTTTCTCTAAGTAATTGCTGTAAAACTCTCTCCATTGCGGAATAATCTTCATTAAATGATTAAAATCTTCGTGTGTGATGGCGAGTAATTCAGATTTCTCGATTACCTGAATGTTTTCCTGAGCAGGCATTTTGGTTATAAAACTAACTAAAGCTGTGGCAAACTGATTTTCAAAAGCAATATATCGGGTAACGTCTTTTCCTTCTTCATTAATAAAAAAGATTCTTATACAGCCTTTTCCAATAAAAAAAGTCTGCTGGCTGGTTTGTCCCTGTTCCAGCAGTAACTCATTTTTACTTTTTTTTAAAGGTTTGAAATAGGAGAGAATGGTATTTAAATCTTCATCCGAAACTTCAATGCTTTTTTTAATATAATTACCAAGCTGTTCGTATATCATTTTTAGTTATAATCACGCACAAATTTACGGTAGTGTAGAATATCTTCGATAGATAAAACTACTAAGTCGTGCTGTTGTGCAAAGCTAATGATTTTGTCCAGTTTAGCCATGCTGCCGTCTTCATTCATTAATTCGCAAAGAACGGCTTCGGGCTGTAAACCCGCCAGTTTCATTAAATCGACACTTCCTTCTGTATGGCCGTTTCGTTCTAAAACGCCATTATCTCTCGCGCGAAGCGGAAAAATATGTCCGGGCCTTGCCAGATCTTCCGGTTTTGCATTTTGTGCAATAGCAGCTTTAATGGTTGTAATTCTGTCAGCTGCAGAAACTCCGGTTGTAACGCCTTTTTTGGCTTCGATCGTAACGGTAAAAGGAGTCTGGAAACTGCTTGTATTTTCTTTTACCATATAAGGAAGATCAAGCTGGTCTGCTTTTTCATTTGGAAGGCAGAGACAGACAATACCGCTGCATTCACGAATCATTAAAGCCATATCTGCAGTATTCATGTGGTGGGCAGAAAAAATCAGATCGCCCTCATTTTCGCGGTCTTCATCATCGGTTACGATAATACCTTTTCCGTTTTTTAGCTGTTCTAGGGCGTTTTCAACCCGTTCTTTACTGGTTATTCCAAATTGTACTAACGGACTTATTTCTGTACTTATCATGGTATTGTGTTTTGAAACTTTTTAAAATAATTGAATTTCAAATGTACAGTTGTCTGGAATCTAAAAGTTTGATATAAGTCAATAAATTGGATATACTTTTTTAGTGTTATTCTAATTTAATTATCATAAAATCTTAATTTAGTACCCAGAAATTATAATCCTAAACAATAAAATACCCGCAGTAAAAAATGGAAAATATCACAGTAATTATAATGTTACTCTTTGGCGTAGCTTTTCTTAGTTTAATAAGTAAAAGATATAATTTTCCAATTCCTATTGTTTTGGTAATGTGCGGTGTAATTATCAGCGTTATTCCGGGACTTCCAGTAATAGCACTGAGCCCGGAAATTGTTTTTATTATCTTTTTGCCGCCTCTTTTATATCATGCAGCATGGCATACAAGCTGGTCCGATTTTAAACAAACCATACGTCCCATAACTTTAGCAGCTGTTGGTTTGGTTTTTTTTACTACAGGTTTGGTCGCTGTTGTGGCGCACTGGCTTATAGATGATATTTCCTGGCCGTTAGCTTTTTTACTTGGTGCTATTGTATCGCCTCCAGATGCGGTTTCGGCAACAGCCATTACTAAAGGTTTAGGGCTGCATCCCAGATTAATTGCCATTCTAGAAGGAGAAAGTCTTGTAAATGACGCCAGTGGTCTTGTTGCTTACAAATATGCACTTACGGCTATTACAGCAGGAAATTTCGTTTTATGGCAGGCAGGATTAAACTTTGTTTTAATGTCGGTTCTAGGTATTGCAGTAGGTTTGGCAGTAGGTTTTATCATGTATTACATTCATAAAAAATTTGTCTGCGATGACATTATCGAAGTAACGCTTACATTACTGACACCCTTTGCATCGTATTTAATTGCAGAACATTTTCATGGTTCAGGAGTTTTAGCGGTAGTTGCAACAGGTCTTTTTTTAGCGGCAAGAACAGGAGCTATTTTTTCTCATGAAAGCCGAATCATGACCAATACTATATGGGATGTTTTAAATAACATTCTCAACGGATTAATTTTTATTTTAATTGGTCTTCAGCTGCGCCAGATTATGGATGGAATCAGCAATTACTCAGGGAATGCTTTATTTATCTGGGGATCAGTAATTAGTATTGTAGTTATTGTTGTTCGTTTTTTATGGGTGATTCCTGCTACTGTGATTCCTAGAATGTTAAGTAAAAGAATCCGGGAAAAAGAAGAATTTGATTATCGAAACATGATTGTTTTTGGCTGGTCTGGTATGCGCGGTGTGGTTTCGATGGCAGCTGCTCTGGCACTTCCGTTAATGTTGAATAAAACAGAAGAATTTCCGCTTCGTAATTTAATTATATATTTGGTTTTCTGTGTAATATTGTCAACATTGGTTATTCAGGGACTTACACTTCCGTGGCTTATTAAAAAACTCAAAATAGAACGCTATTCTATTTTAGCAGAAGAATATAATGTCCGCAACGTAATCGTTTCTGAAACCATTTCGCATATTGAAGATAATTTCTCTTTATTAGATGATGAATTACTGCATAACATTAAGAGCAAATACGAAGTAAAATTTAACCGTTTGCAAAAAACAGAACTTCCGGCTAACTTTTTTGGAAACGGAAAAGTATTAGACGGCCAGATTTTTAATGAGTTTACGAGAGTTCAAATCGATCTTTTGAATGTTGAGCGCAGTAAACTTGAGAGCATGCACAAAAAAGGTTCTGTAAACGAAGAAATTTTCCGTAAAATAGAAAAAGAACTCGATCTGGAAGAAACGCGTCTTTGGATGGAAATGTACGAGGAGTAGCATTTCTTGGATTCTTATAAATGATAGTAATAATTATGTAATTGTATTGACTGCCAGTTTTTTAAATTTGGAATATTAAGTTGAATACAAACAGTAAAAAAATATAATTATGAAAACGATATTAAAAACTAAAATTGCATTATTGATCCTGCTGACAGGATTGGCATTTTCATGTAAGAAGAACGAAACAACGGTTGAACCTGTAACAACAGATTCTACAGAAACTATAATAGACACTGTAGGGCCTGAAGTAGATACAACTTCTACAGATACTGTTAGAACAATGCCGGCAGATTCTATTAAGAAATAGAAAATTTTAAATTAAAAACTAAAACCTGCAATGATAAATCATTTGCAGGTTTTTTTATTTCCTGTCTTTTTCTTGTTTTTAAACCTCTATTTTTGACTAAAAAATAACTAAATGAAAAAAGCTGATTTAATTAAAATTCTATCTTTTGTGTTAATAGCATTATTTATTGCAGGATGCAGTACACATAGTTCATCTTCATCTCCTAATTCGGGAAAAATTCCTCCGGGACAGGCGAAGAAAATGTCTGGCAGTAAAAGTGCTAAGCCTTATGCACCGGGACAGCAGAAAAAGAGAAATTAACAAACAGAGATAAACCGTAAAATTATTTGCGGTTTTTTTTGTGAATTTATATGCCGCCGTATCTCAAAGTCGATCCTAAAATAAGCATTGTAACTCCAATTAAAGTAACGGAAATAATTAACACCGCCATTTTCTTTATATTGAATTCGTTTAGGTTTGGAATGATCTTAAACTGGGCAATAAGAGCGCAGATTATAGTAAGAAAGAGAAGTAACAGCTTAGCAGAAACTACTTTTTCAAAACTGCCGGAAAATGTAAACCAGGTATCGATTGTAACGCCAAAATCGTATGCCATCCAGATTCCGGTAATGACAAGTGTAATAAGCGATGACATACCGAGAGTTTCGAACTTTCGTTCAAAATTTAAAATAATATTGGGGTCTTTTTTTCTTAAAGCCGAAGGCAGAAAAACAATACTAAGCGTAAGATGTCCGCCAACCCAGATTGTGGCTGCCAGAAGGTGAATTATTAAAATAAAATGGTGAAGTGTCATAATACAATATTTTAGAAGAAAGCGTTAAAAAACAGTAGTGTATTATTCCCTAAAAATGACGTTTATTTTTGAGGTTGAGAAATTTTCAGATTTCAACAGTCTTTCTGAATGTCCTAAATCGCCAATAGTGGGAACATTATTTATAAAATACTGGACGTAATAATTTCCATTATAATTCAGGTTTTCGAGATATTCGGTCATTTTTAAAAACTGTGTTGGGGTTATAAGTGCTGAATGAAGCGTAGTCCGGACTTCAAACGGAATGGAGGAATTCATTAAAAGTTTCAGACTTTCTTCAAATTCAGCAAATAGGTTAGATTGAGTTATGGTTTTAAAAGTTAAAGACAGGGATTTAAAATCTAAAGCGGCGTAATCGATTAGTTTTTGATCGATCAGTTTTTTTAAAACAGCTGGTTTTGAGCCGTTAGTATCAATTTTTACAATAAATCCTAAGGCTTTTATTTCTTCAATAAACGGAATAATATTTTTATGAATGGTGCATTCGCCGCCGCTTAAAACGACTCCGTCTAATAATCCAATTCGGGATTTTAGAAAATTAAGAATGTTTTCAAAGTCCAGTTTTCCTTTCCCAAAAACAATATCCGGATTGTAACAATAGGAACACCGCATATTACAGCCCGTAAACCACACAATGCAGGCTGCTCTATCCGGGTAGTCTAATAAGGTAAAAGGGGTTATGCTGTAAACAGCTTTATTAGACCAAAATTTCTTTGAAATGCGTTCGCTGCTGATGTTCGCCTTTTTTTCCAATGTTAAAACTTTCTACTGGCCTGTGATAGCCCATTACTCTTGTGTATACTAAACATTTGCTTCTTTTAGCATTTAGTTTTTCAGGAATTTTATGATACAGTGTTTTCATATAGTATAGCTTTTTGGTTATTTTCATTTAACAATATTTCATCGCATTTTGGGCAGTATTCATGCTCACCGTCCAGGTATCCATGAATTGGGCAGATACTGAAAACTGGCGTTACTGTTATATAAGGCAGTTTAAAATTGGTCAGCACTTTTTTTACGAAGTTTTTACACGCAGCAGGACTGCTTATTTTTTCTCTCATATACAAATGCAGAACGGTACCGCCGGTATATTTACATTGTAAAGCGTCCTGAAGCAGTAAAGCTTCAAACGGATCATCTGTATGATCTACCGGAATCTGCGAACTGTTTGTGTAATAAATATTTTCTCCATGTCCGGCCTGCAGGATTTCTGGAAAACGTTTTTTATCTTCTTTGGCAAAACGATAGGTAGTTCCTTCTGCGGGAGTAGCTTCCAGATTGTATAAATTTCCGGTTTCTGCCTGAAATTCTTTCATTCTCGAACGGATGTAATCTAAAATTTCTTCAGCAAAATGAATTCCTGAACTTGTTGTAATATCTTGTTTTCCATCAGTAAAATTGAGTACCATTTCATTCATTCCGTTTACGCCAATGGTGGAAAAGTGGTTTCTAAAATGTGACAAATAGCGCTGTGTATAAGGATACAAACCACGGTCGTACATTTTTTGAATAAAGATTCTCTTTTTCTCCAAAGTCGATTTGGCAATCTGAAGCAGATCATTTAAATGATCAAATAAGTTTATAATATTTCCTTTATACAGATATCCCAAACGGGCCATATTAATGGTTACAACACCAATACTGCCTGTCATTTCTGCACTTCCAAAAAGACCATTTCCTCGTTTTAATAATTCGCGCAGATCGAGCTGTAAACGACAGCACATACTTCTGACAGCGTTGGGTTTGTAAGCTTCTGGATTTTCGATTTTATTTCCATTTTCATTTAAAATATACTGGCTTCCAATAAAATTCTGAAAATAAGAAGACCCTATCTTGGCTGTGTTTTCAAATAATAAATCGACATTTTCGCCTTCCCAGTCAAAATCCTCCGTAATATTTACAGTTGGAATAGGGAAGGTAAAAGGCTGTCCATTTGTGTCGCCTTCTGTCATGATGGTATAATATGCCTTATTGATTAGGTTCATTTCGTTTTGGAAATCGGCATATTTTAAATCAGTCAGTTTATTAACCCCTCTTTTTTTAGCTTTATAAACCAGTTCGGGATCATCTGAATACAGAAACAAATGTTCGTCATTTCTTGTCGGAATCTGTTCTTTAAGATCGTTTGGCACATTCCAGTCTAAGGTTATATTCGTAAAAGGAGATTGTCCCCATCTTGCCGGAACATTGAGGTTGTAAACAAAACTTCTAATGCCTTTTAAAACCTGATCGTAAGAAAGCTGGTCTTTGAAAACATAAGGAGCTAGATATGTATCAAAAGAACTGAAAGCCTGAGCGCCTGCCCATTCGCTTTGCAGAATTCCCAGAAAATTAGCCATCTGCCCCAAAGCTTCCCTAAAATGCGAAGGAGGTCTGCTTTCTACACGGCCGCGAACGCCGTTGAAACCTTCGTTTAAAAGAACACGTAAGCTCCATCCGGCACAATATCCCGTAAGGCAGTCCAGATCATGAATGTGAATATCTCCGTTTCGGTGTGAGGCGCCTTCTTCTTTAGTATAAATTTTATCGAGCCAGTAATTGGCAATAATTTTACCGGCAGTATTGCTTACTAAACCGGCATTTGAGTACGATGTATTAGCATTGGCATTAATACGCCAGTCAGATTGATTGATGTATTCTTCAACCGTTTGTGTGCTGTCTACATACGTTGTATCGTCGTTTAGGCCGTTAATATGTTCTCTCTGGAGTTTTCGGGTATGTCGATAGATAATAAAGGAACGCATGGTTTTAAAATAACCGTTTTCAAAAAGCACACGTTCTATACTATCCTGAATCTCCTCAACAGGCCACGAATATTTTGGTTCGAGTCCGTTTAGAACGATTTTCAGAATTTTTTTATCCATCGGCAGATTGACGCTTTTAAAAGCTTTCTGGATGGCATCCTGAATTTTATAAGCTTCAAAAGGTTTATAATCTCCGTTTCGTTTGATCACATATTTTTCCATGATATTTATAATTTAAGGCACTTGCTCAAAGTTTTTTTCAAGCATAATTGCTTTAGGAAACAGTATATTGTTTTCCATGTGAATATGCTTGTGCAGATTCATTTCAAAATCTTCCAGCATCGAAAATGCTGCTTTGTAAGTATTGCAGGCTTCTGCCGGCGGAACATAATTATTGGTCAATGCTGCAATTTTTCTAAAACGCTGTCCTTCTGCGGCATGTTCTTCTTTCATCATGATGACCTGATTTTCAATGCTTCCAAAGGGAGTAGTTTCAACAGAAAATCCTTTGCTCTGCGCTCTTTTCATTTGAATGATGAAAGGGAACATCACGCGTTCTTCTTTTTCCATGTGTTCTTCAAGGTCTAAAGATGATGCTTTGAAAATTTTATATATTTCGAACAATTCAGGAAACGTTTCGCCATATACATTGCATAATTTATGTAAATATTGAAGCAGTACAGGCGTTTTCTCTTTTATGTATCGATGATGGGTTTTTATAATATAATCCGTTAAAAGGTCTAACGGCCAGGATTTATAGTCGAAAGATTGATTAGCGGCCTGAGTTTTGGCTTCTTCAAGTTTTTCAATTAAAACCGCTTCGGGAATGTCTCTTTTTTTGCAGACTTCTTCTATAGTGCGGTGGCCTTTGCAGCAAAAATCGATATTGTATTTTGTAAAAATTGCTGCTGTTCTAAAATCATTTGCTGCGATCTCGCCAATTGTAGTTTTACTGGTTATTTTCATAATATTGGTTTTTAGTTTAAAGACAAAATATATGGGGCTTTTCTTTTTTTGCAGTGTTTAATAATAATTAAGGCCACGGTAAGCATATTAGAAAATTCTATAAACGGAATTGTAATTTCCTGGCCGTGTATAAGGGTTTCGGCTGCATTTTTAATCAATTTTATTTTTTGAATTGCATAATCGGTATTGCGTTCTTCGCTGGAATAAAAATTGGTTATAAGTGCCTGTATTTCTTTTTTTAAAATTAAAAAGGCAACATAATCAGTTTTGATTTCCGAATCGGGAAATTTTGGAATAAGCAGTTTTGATGAAAACTGAAACGAATCTATTGTTTTGTCTATATTCTCTGATGCCTGATGTGCAAATACCAAAGCTTCGAGCAGGGAATTAGAAGCCAGACGGTTTTTTCCATGAAGTCCCGTTCTGGCGCATTCGCCAACCGCATATAAATTAGGAATTATTGTTGCTCCATTACGGTCTACCTTTATGCCGCCGCATTGATAATGTGCTGCAGGAACTATAGGAATCAAATCTTTTTCAGGAAACAATCCCAGTTCATTGCAATGTGCTGTTATAGCGGGAAACTTTTTGTAGAAAGCTTTTTTATCTAAATGCCTGCAATCGAGATAAACATGTTTTTTTTGTGTTTCATGCATTTCTTTATGAATGGCGTGTGAAACAATATCACGTGTGGCAAGTTCGCCTCTTGAATCGTATTTAAATAAAAACCTTTTTTGGTCTTCATTTACTACATAAGCACCAAAACCTCTAACGGCTTCTGAAATTAAAAAGAGCTGGCTTTTTTTGCCAGTGTACAAAGCCGTAGGATGAAACTGAATGTACTGCATATCTTCAATTTCTACACCTGCACGCGCTGCAATGGCAATTCCGTCTCCGGTTGCAATTTCAGGATTTGTTGTGTTTTCAAAAAGAGTCCCGCATCCTCCTGTGCTTAATATTATCGATCTGGCGCGGATATATTTTATTTTGTTTTCGTTTTTATCATAAAAAAAAGCACCTGTACAATGTGTTTCATTTTCTTTTGTTTCGGTATTTAAATCGACAACCTGATAATTTTCGAATAATTTTATGTTAGGCAATTCTGTTATAATATGGAGCAGCTTTTTTTCTATTTCTAAACCAGATCTGTCTTTATGGTGCAGAATTCTATGCTGAGAATGTCCGCCTTCTAGACCTAAATCCCATTGACCGTTTTGATTTTTATCAAAAGAAGTCCCAATCTCAATTAATTCTTTTAACCTTTCCGGTGCCTGCTGCACTACCATTTTTACAATTTCCTCATCACAATGTCCGCCTCCTGATTTCAGTGTATCTTTTATATGCTGCTCAAAACTATCCTGTAAATGATTGGTTACAACGGCAATTCCGCCTTGTGCAAGCTGTGTATTAGTGTTTCCTGCCGTTTTCTTTGTCATAATCACAATCGATAAATCAGGACGTTTTTTTGCTGTTTTCATGGCAAGAAATAATCCCGAAATACCAGAACCTACTATAAGTATATCTGTTTTAAGCATTTTCTTTGTTTTTAAGTTTAAGACAATTCAAGCATTCTTTGTATAGGTTTCAGTGCTTCGATCCTTAACGGTTCGTTTACCAGGATTTCCGGGCTTTCGTTTTTCAGACACCAATACAATTTTTCAAGAGTATTGACTTTCATGAAAGCACATTCGCTGCAGGCGCAAGTGTTATCTTCTGTGGAAGGAGCCGGAATCAGCGTTTTTTCGGGTACCGCTTTTGAAAGCTCATGCAGGATACCGGCTTCTGTAGCCACAATGAAAACGGCAGCAGGATCCGTTTTAATAAAATTAATAATGCCGGAAGTAGAGCCAATGTAATGTGCTGCTTTTAAGATATGACTTTCAGATTCCGGATGTGCCGCAATTTTTGCGTTTGGATTTTTATTGTAAATTTCGACTAGTTTATCCAGCGAAAAGGCTTCGTGAACTACACAAGATCCATCCCAGAGGATTAGTTCGCGTTGTGTTTCTTTTTTTAAATAACTGCCTAAATTTTTATCGGGTGCAAAAATGATTTCTTTATCAGAAGGAATAGAACCAATAATTTTTGCTGCGTTTGATGAAGTGCAGACCAAATCGCTCATTGCTTTTATTTCGGCAGAACAGTTGATGTAAGTTACAACAACATGATCAGGATATTTTTCTTTAAATAATTTAAAATCTTTAGGATTGCAGCCGTCAGCGAGAGAACATCCTGCGTTGAAATCCGGAAGTACAACTTTTTTGTCAGGATTTAATATTTTGGCAGTTTCTGCCATAAAGTGAACTCCGGCAAAAACAATAACATCGGCATTTGTATTTTGTGCTTTTTTTGATAATTCAAGACTGTCTCCAATAAAATCTGCTATTTCCTGAATTTCCTCATTTTGATAATAATGAGCCAGAATTACAGCATTTTTTTCTTGTTTTAAGCGGATGATTTCCTGTATCAAAAATTTTTTGTCCATTATTAAAGTCTTGTTTTTTCAACAGCAAAGCCCATTTTTTAATGAAATACTGCTGTTGAGAAAGTTTGTGGTTTTTATTGAAATTTGTTTTTCGAAATGCTGTTAAGCTAATTTTGATATGGTAAATGTAGTATCATCAAATTTTTCAAATTATGATTCCAGTCATACTGTTTTACATTTATTTTTTTATTGTAGAAGTAAATCTCTTGAAATCAATGTTTTTTAGCAGGATATGATTACAATCATACTTTATGAACTATTAGTTTTGGATTTTTGATCTAAAGTTTTCTATAGTTTGGAAATAGAAAGAAATTAAAAACAAGGACATGAAAACCGATATTAGAAATAAGGAAGATATCAAAGTATTGGTAGATGCTTTTTATCACAAAATTCAAACTGACGAAACAATTGGTTATTTGTTTACCAAAATAGCTGTTGTGAATTGGGAAAAACACCTCCCGATTATGTATGATTTTTGGGATAATATTCTTTTTCATACCGGAAATTTTGACGGAAACCCAATGATGAAACACCGCCTGCTGAATGATAAAAGCACTTTAAGCGAAACTCATTTTTTGCACTGGACTCAATTATGGAGAAAAACGGTCGATGATTTGTTTGAAGGAGAAAAGGCTGATGAGGTAAAAATAAGAGCCAAAAATATTGCAAAAGCAATGATGAATAAAGTGGTTAATTAAAGAAAACGGGAATCTAAGGAATCCCGTTTTTAATTTGAATTTTATTAAGCTGAATTAATAATTTTCTTTAACCTTTACAAAGAAAGACAAACCATTTTTTCAGAAATATGATTTGAATCATACTTTATTATTTTTAAACTTAATCGTAAAGTGACGTTAGTAAAACAATTTATGATCGATGATTTCGATTTTTTTGTTTTTATTCATTAATGAAATTGTTCTAATGACTGTTTCTACACGAAGACCGGTGAAATCTGCAATCTCCTGTCTTGTATAAGGAATTTTCATTTTCTGAGAAGGTTTGCTGTTATGCTGTCTTTTTAAATTATCCAGAAAATATTGAATGCGGTATTCTGGTTTGTGATTTATTATATTTTTGGAGAAAACAATTTTATTGTAAATTTTCCACGCAAAGAGTTTTAAAACCCTTGATTGTATTTCAGGATTTTCTTCAAGCAGCGAAAAGAAATTGGTTTTTGATAGTTTTAAAATTACACAATCAGTTTGAGCTTCTGCAGAAGCAGGGTAGGGCTGCTCAATAAATAAGGGCGGTTCTCCAAAACTATTTCCTTCATTAAAAATACCAATTGTAAGATCTTTGCCGTCTTCATTGGTATAACTCATTTTAACGGTTCCCTCTAAAATTTGATAATAGGAAAGGGGCGGGTCATTCTCGAAAAAGATGACGGCATGTTTTGGGACTTTTTTTGCAACGGCTCCCCAGGTATAAAGTAAATCAGTATCAATATGCATTTGTCGACAATTACTGCAATTAAAATGATTAAGGATCATTCTTTTTTAAACTCCAATATATTTTGTAGTGTTACAGCAAAGGAAAGCATTGACTTAAAATTAAAATATGATAAATGTTAGGTTTTGAGAACTTTAAAATTTTGAAACAGGCTTATACAAAAAAAGCTGCTCAAAATTAACTGAGCAGCTTTTTATTAATTAGTATGTAATTAACGAATTGCGAATCTTAACTTTAAACCGTAAGAAACCAATCTCATGTTTCTTGCAATACCAGAATCAAATACGCTGTTGTATTGTAAATCTACAGGTAATTCTGCATTGTATTGAACAAGATTTTTGCTGTCTTTTTTGTCGTAAATATCATTTAAACCATAGTCCAGATAAGCTCCAATATAGATTGAATTTCTGTTTCCTAATTCTTGTTTTAAACCTGTCTCAAAAGTTGCTGAATACGAAACTTTTGTGTCAAGGTCTCTTTCAGAAGTTTTTAGGTCATTTACGCTGGCAAATCCGGCAAATGCAGGACTAAATAGTTCTACATTATACTGTGGATAATAACCGCTTGTAGTACTGTTGCCTATGGTTGACTGATAAGTACCGCTTGAAGCAAATCCTATTTTAGCTCCGGCAGAAACATACAGCTTAGAGGTTCCAGGAGTTTCAAACTGAATGTTGATAGGAACATTAATATAAGTCAGTTTTTGTTCTTCTCTATAATTACTAAGCCTGTATCTAAACTGAAAAGCTTCATTTTCTGCATCGACAGTGTTGTACTGCCCGTAAATAAAGTTAGATTTTGAGTCAGATGTATAGGTTTGGTATTCAACTCCAACACCTAAACTCAAACCTTCATTTAAATAGTAAGAATAACGAAGACCTGCATTGATACCGTTTCCGGGAACGTATTCTACTCCAGCAGATTTTATAAATGAAAACGGACCGCCCAATGAAATCGAAAACTCCTGTTTTTTATCCTGACCATAACTTTGAGATGCTGCAAAAAATGCGGTTATAATGGCGAGTGATTTGATATATTTTTTCATCTTAAATTTTATTATGCCGGCACTGCTTTTAGAGTGCCGGCAGGTTTATCTATTTTACAATTACTTTGAAAGATTTTTTTACATTAGGAGTTTCAAGAACTACCATAAGTATATTACTCTCGATTGTTTGAGGTAATTGTATCTCAGTTAATGCTGATGAAGATTGAACAGTTTTAATCAATTGGCCAGAAACTGAGTAAAGGCTGATCTGCATGTTATTTAATTCTTCCTGAGGGAAATCAGCTTCAACAGTGATTGCTTTTCCAGTTTGAATTGGGTTTGGATACAGCTTAGCCTGAAGTGAGTTGGTAAGTGTAATTCTGCCAGAACAAGTCTGTAATACTTTACCATCTTTTGTTGTCATTTTTACGCTGTAATCAGCTGTTGGGTCTAAAGTTGTACTCAAACTTTCGCTTACAGAGTAATATTGACCAGTTCCTATCAATTGTCCGTTTTTAAACCATTGGTAAGCTACAAATTCGTAACCTCCGTTTGTTGCCGGATTATTGTTTACAAGAAGTACATTGTTAAATTTCTGACGAACGATATCGAAGAATCCGAATGGTTTTTCAACAGTAATTGCATACGTTGCAGACAAACTTCCATCTTCTGATGTAATGGTCACGTTTTGAGTATAAATTCCAGGTTTTGGAGTTTGAATCGTGAAATTAGCAGAAGGAGAAATTACAGCATTTGATTCGTTTACAATTGAAACAGCCGGATTGTTTTCAGCACATGACATTATGTGTGTAATGGCTTTTCCAGGGTTTTCGAATACTTTTGTTCCTATTGTAATTCTCTTAACATCAATATTGTTGTTAAGGATTACCAATAATTGTGAAACATCTGCAGCAGGAAGATAATTAGCATCTCCAGCCTGATGTGCTGTGATGGTTACTTCTCCAGATTGCAGCATATTTACAACACCAGTCGTAGAAACATTTGCAGGAGGCAGAGCAGAAGTATAATTAAAAGTATAATCTACTGGTAAATTTGAACTTGCTGCTGCAGTCAAATTAAAAGTATTATTTGCTCCTAGTGTTTTAACCGGAATAGCACTAAACGTAATTGTTTGTGGTGCTTTATTAATAGTCAGGTTCGCAGTTAATGTTATTTGAGAACAGTTAGGCGAACTGGCAGCAGGAGTTATTACAGCTGTTACTGTGTAAGTTCCCGCATTTACAGATGTGTTATTTGCAGAGTAAGCTACAGCCGCTCCAGTTGGAAGATTTGCAACCTGTAGAGGATGAGCATTTCCATCGTAAGTCACTGATGCATTACTGAAAGTAACTAAATCTAGAGGTGAAGCTAATACTTTTACAGTTTGAGTCTGAGTAGTAACGTTTCCGTTTCCATCATTGTATGCCCATGTAATAGTATAAGTTCCTGTTGCATTATAAGTTAAAGGATCAGTTGTAGTTGCGTTTATTGTTCCTGCACAATTATCTGTTGCAGTTGGAATAGCAATTTCTGATGCTAAAACTGAGCAGTAATTTGTAATCTCCGGTAAAACAGCCACATTAGGTACCGGTGCTGTTACGTCTGGAGTTGTACCAATAGTAACTGATTGAGTTGTAAAACATCCGTTTGCATCTGTCACGGTAACTGTATACGTATTTGGACTTAATCCTGATGCTGCTGCTGCAGTTCCTCCTGATGGAGACCATGAATAAGTATAAGGCGAAGTTCCTCCAGAAGCTGTTACAGCAGCGGTTCCGTCGCTTGCACCGTTACAAGAAACATCAGTTTTAGATATTGATGCTGTTAATAGAGCAGGTTGTGCAATAGTTACAGATGCTGTTGTTTGACATGCATTAGCATCAGTAATTGTTACAGTATAAGTTCCTGCAGCAAGACCAGTTGCAGTTGCAGCAGTTCCTCCAGAAGGAGCCCATGAATAAGTGTATGTTCCTGTTCCTCCAGTTACATTTACTGTTGCTGATCCGTTTGAACCACCATTACAAGAAACATCAGTTTTAGATGTTGTTGGACTAAGTGCTGTAGGTTGTGTTATAGTAAAGTTTTGTGTTGTTGTACATAAATTACTATCTGTAATTGTTACAGTATAGGTTCCGGCAGCAAGACCATTAGCTGTTGCTCCAGTACCGCCAGAAGGTGACCAAGCATAAGTATATACTCCTGTTCCTCCTGTAACCGTAACACTTGCAGATCCGTTTGAACCTCCATTACAAGAAACATTGGTCTGTGAATTTGAAGCTACAGCAAGAGCAGTCGGCTGTGTTATGGTAAAGTTTTTAACAATAGAACAACCATTTGAAGCAGTAATCGTTACTGAATAATTACCGGCAGTTAGATTAGTTGCTGTATCAGCAGAACCTCCAGAAGGAGCCCAAACATAAGTAAATGGTCCAGGTGCACCGCTAGGAATTACGCCGGCAGATCCAGTATTTGTTCCATTACATAAAACATTAGTTTGAAATGATGAAGCAACAAGTGTATTAGTTGTAGTAATAGTAAAGTTTTTTGTTAAAGTACATCCGTTAGCGTCTGTAATTACTACGCTATGGTTTCCTGCTGATAACCCTGTTACAACTGATGTAGTCGCTCCTGATGGTGACCATAAATAACTATAAGAAGGAGTACCTCCAGATGCATTTACTGCTGCCTGACCACCAGTTGAACAAGTTGCATTGATCTGGCTTTGTGTTGCAATTAATGCAGAAGGCTGCATAATTGTGAAGCTTTTTGTAACTGAACATCCATTTGCATCTGTTATTGTGCAGGTGTAAACCCCTACAGTTAATCCTGTGGCAGTTGCAACAGTTCCTCCAGAAGGAGCCCATGAGTAAGTATAGTTTGGTGTTCCGCCTATTGGAATAACTGTTGCTGTACCTGTAGCACCGCCGTTGCAAAGTACGTCAGTTTGTGATTGAGTTGCCGTAAGAGCCGCAGGCTGTGTAATAGTAAAACTTTGTGTAGCTTGACAATTGTTTGCGTCTGTAACTGTTACTGTGTAAGTTCCTACTGCTAAACCTGATGCTGTAGCTGCAGTTCCTCCCGTAGGAGACCAAGAATAAGTGCGTGCACCTGTTCCTCCTGTAACGGCTACAGTTGCTGAACCGTTTGTACCGCCATTACAAGAAACATTGTTTTGAGAACCAACACTTGCAACTAGAGCTGCAGGTTGTGTAATTGTAAAGCTTTGTGTAGTCTGACATGCATTAGCATCAGTAACTGTTACTGTATATGTTCCAGCAGAAAGACCAGTTGCTGTAGCGTTTGTACCTCCAGATGGAGCCCAAGAATAGGTGTATCCAGGAGTTCCTCCAGTTACTGTTACAGTTGCAGTTCCGTTAGCGCCTCCATTACAAGAAACATTATTTTGTGAACCAAAAGCGGCTGAAAGTACTGCAGCTGGCTGTGTAATTGTAAAGCTTTGCGTTACCTGACAATTGTTAGCATCCGTAACCGTTACGGTATAAGTTCCTGCAGAAAGACCTGTAGCTGTAGCCGCAGTTCCTCCAGAAGGAGCCCATGAATAAGTATATCCACCAGTACCTCCTGCAGCCGTTACAGTTGCAGATCCTGTAGCTCCACCACGACAAGCTATGTTAGTTTGTGCTAATGGAGTCGCTGTTAAAGATGCAGCTGGTTCTGTAATTGTAAAAGATTGTGTAGTCTGACATGCATTAGCATCTGTAACTGTTACTGTATAAGTTCCGGCAGTAAGTCCTGTAGCTGTAGCCGCAGTTCCTCCAGAAGGAGACCAAGAGTAAGTGTAACCTGGGGTCCCGCCTGCAGCTGTTACAGTTGCAGATCCAGTTGCAGTTCCACGACATAAGATATTATTTTGTAACCCTGCAGTTGCACTTAAAGCGACCGCAGGCTCAGTTATGGTAACTGTTGCCGTAGTCTGACAATTGTTAGCATCCGTAACTGTTACTGTATAAGTTCCGGCTGCAAGTCCTGAAGCTGTAGCTGCAGTACCTCCAGAAGGAGCCCATGAATAGGTATAACCCGGAGTTCCTCCTGATACAGTTACTGTACCACTACCGTTTGAACCTCCATGACAGCTAACATTGTTAACTGTGCCTTGAGCAGCAACTAAAACTGGTGGTTGAGTTACTGTAAAGTTTAATTCTTTTTCGCATAAAACAGCATCTTTAATACTCACACTGTAGTTACCAGCTGTTAAATTGCTGATTGAAGAACTAGTTGCTCCATTTGACCATAGATAAGTATAAGTTCCTATGCCGCCAGTTGGAGTAACAGATATAGAACCAGTATTACCTCCATTACAAGCAACACTAGTTAAAACTGAAGTAGCCTGAATATTAGATACTTTTAATGTACCAGAGTTTGAAGTGGCAGCTGGAGTACAACCTCCTGAAGCAACTAAACGGTATTGGTAATTATTAAGTGCTGCAGTTGCTCCTGTTATTGTAAGCGTTGCTGTAGTTGCTCCAGAATATGGGGCACCATTCGTAATGTTATTAAAACCAGAACCTGTATTTACCTGCCATTGATAACCAGTGGCATTCGAAGCAGTCACGCTGAAAGTCGTGTTTGAGCCAACACAAATAGAACTATCTGCCGGCTGTGCTGTTATAGCTGGTGCTACATTAATTGTTAAAGCTGCATCGTTTGAAGTAGCATCTGGTGTACATGAACCTGTTGCAATTACTCTGTAAAGATAACCGCTCATTCCTGCAGTTGCTCCTGTAATAGTAAGAGTTGCAGTGGCTGCTCCAGTGTAAACACCTCCATTTGTAATATTTGTAAAACCAGAACCTGTATTTACCTGCCACTGATATCCTACAGCATTTGAAGCTGCAACAGCGAAAGAGGTATTAGCTCCTGCACAAATTGTACTTGAAGAAGGCTGTGCTGTAATAGACGCAGCTACATTAATATTTAGTGCAACGCTGTTTGAATTAACGGTAGGACAAGTTCCTGATGCCGCTAATCTATAAAGGAATCCGTTCATTCCCGCTGTAGCTCCTGTAATAGTAAGTGTTGAGGTAGCTGCACCAGAATAAACACCTCCATCTGTAATGTTAACAAAACCAGAACCGGTATTTTCCTGCCATTGATATCCTGTTGCGTTTGAGACTGCAGCAGTAAAAGTCGCATTACCTCCTGCACAGGTTCCTGCTGCTACAGGCTGTGTTCCAAAACTTATAGTATTCATGCTTCCTGTTACGGCAACATTTTTAGTTACTATTCCAGTAGAAGAAATAGTAATATTACCAGAAGGTGTTCCTGTGGCTGAAGCCGCTAAACGAACGTAAATTGTTTTAGTAGTGACAACTCCTGATGAAGGAACATACGATATATTATTAGTATAAATTCCTCCTGCCGATGTTGATATTTCAAAACCGGTTGGGGCTGCAAGATCAAGATTAGCTGTTAAGCCTCCGGCTTGTACAGTAAAACTCTGTTCTGTAGATGCACCGCCGCAGCTTGAAAAAGCACTTAAAGAGGTAACAGATACAACAGAGCCTCCTGGCTGTACTATATTTACGGTTTGAGTTGTACTACAACCGCCTAATCCATTTGGAGTGCTGTCTGTAATAGTTACTGTATAAGTTCCTGCACTAAGCCCTGATGCAGTTGCAGCAGTTCCCCCAGAAGGAGACCATGAATAGAAATAAGGAGCAGTACCTCCTGAAACACTAAGAGTAGCTGAACCATTATTACCTCCATAAACACTTACATTACTTTGTGATTGTATAGAAGGTGCTATGGCAGTTGGCACAGTTAAAGTTGCTTCATTCGAAGTTGCTGTTCCAGTTCCTGTAGCAACACATCGATATTTGTAGTTGTTCATTCCTGCAGCTGCTCCTGTAATAGTAAGAGTTGCAGTAGTTGCTCCAGAATAAACACCCCCATTTGTAATATTTGCAAAACCAGCACCTGTATTTACCTGCCATTGATAACCAGTGGCATTCGTAGCAGCAACAGTAAAACTTGTATTAGCTCCCGGACATATAAGTTTGTCAAGAGGATTAAGTGTAATAGTCGTAGGTGTGCTTAAAAATGGTTTACCAGAAGGCAGTGTTAGAGTAGTTGCTGAAAGATTCCAGTTTGCCTGATTCATTACAGCAGTTCTAATTTCTGCTATTGTACTTAGCGGAGAACTTAGTGTATTGTCAAATCTTCCAACACCAGCTACTACATTACCAGGGAGAGTTCCGGTATAGAAAGCACTTGTACCTCCAATAAGACCACCAGTGCCTGTTTTTAAAGTAGAGCTATTTGAACCGTTTGCACATCCGGTATCCCATGCTGCTGTTGTAGTTCCTGATGGACAATAGTAAAAATGTATTCCGGCAACAAGTACAACACCAGCGTCAGAAGGATTTCCAGAACCTCCCTGAAAAGCATAAATCTGATCTCCGGCAGCAGTCAAAACAAGTCCATTTGGCATGGTTCCGTTATTTAGTGCTAAAAAACCGTTTGCGGTTAAAGTACCATTAGACTGATTGTAGGTAGAGGCACTTAATCCTTTTATATGCACCTCTGTTCCTGCTGGAATTGTACTGCCCACTGTCCATGTAACAGTACCTTCTAAACTACTGGCTGGCCACCAGGTTGTGTCTGAAAAGTATCCTCTGTCCGTAAAACGAATTACCGTATTAGCATCGAGAGTTTTAAGGCAGACAAAACTAAATTCATCGCCTAATGTATTGGCATAAGTACCATCATATCCGGTAAAAAGGATATCACCGGCAGCCAGTGTGGTCTGTGAGTTACTTAAATAACTCTGCAAAAATATCCCTAAAAATAGGGCAATATTTAAGCATTTTTTAATTTGAGAGTAAAAATGTTTCATAATAAAGTTAGTTAAATTATAAAGAGGCAAATTGTTCGCCATTTTTTATACCAAAAGCGAGCAATTTGTGCCCACTCATAAAGCCTTCTTCTGTATAAACAGTATTTATACGAAGTTGTGTATTATTATAACATTGTATTATTAAGCCTTTGTTTTCATCTATTTCTAAAATAGTTCCCGGAGGTTTTGTGCTGCTTAAAGGTGAATTGGTTTGTGAAACCTCCAGTAATCGTATATTGAGACCATTCCATTGTGTATAAGCACCTTTATTCCACGGATTGCAGGCGTTAACTAATGCCTGGATTGATTTTGAGTCCTGTTTTTCCCATTGAATGCTCACATCAGAGATAGTTGGTTTTTTATAATATGCAGCTAAGTTTTCATCCTGAAGAACACCTTTATCATTCATAGATAATAAGGTTAATAATTCAGGCAGAATATAAGAAGCCAGATATGATAAACTAGTGCAAAGCATTCCATGTGTCAAATCAGTATGCAGGGGCATTGTTTTTTTTAGGATTATTTTTCCTTTATCTATTTCCTTCTCTATAGCATGTACAGATATTCCGGTTTCTTGTTTTTGTTTTCTAATCGATTCAAAAACAGGATCTGCACCACGCATTTCAGGTAAAAGTCCATAATGAAAATTATAGAACATATTAGGATGTTTTTCAATAATTTCTCCTGGAATTTTCCAAGGGAAAGTCATGGTAAAAACATATTTTAAAGAGCTGATTCGCAAAATTTCCTGAAGCTGGATGTTGAGTTTTGCTTTCTCCATCCATATTAAATTTACGCCGGCTTTTGTTGCAAAAACAGAGCAAAAGGCTTTAACGTCTTCATTTTCGGCGGGTACAGCTATTGTATGCAGTCTTCCAAGACTATGTAAAGTTTGTATAGCTGGAAAAGCCATACGGTTATTACATAAAATTACTATGTCGCGTATCGGATTCATGAGTCTAAACAGGCATAAGAGTTTAACCAGGAATTAGAAGGCGTATTTTGAACTGCCAGAATATGTTGATATAAACGGATGCGTTCTTCTTCTAAATCAGTAATTTCAGTTATGTTTTCTAAAATGCAGTTTCCGTTTTCTTCATTTTTTGCAACAGTTGCATAATATAAAGGTGCTTCAGAAAAACCAGTATTGGGATTAATATGTACTTTTCCTCTAGGAGAATCAATTGTGATGTTGTCTAATGACTGACCATTTGAACTACTGATAAACAAACCAGCTTCCCATCCTAAAAGAGAAAAAACATTCGCTTTTTGTTCGCGAATATTTCGCATCACAGCTGCAAATTCTTCGTTTTCTTTATTTTTTAAATTGGCAGACCATGGAACAGCGCAGCTCCAATTATACCCAGGATATGAAATTTTATTCAGCCAGGATTCTTCAGCAGTAAAGCCGCTTCCGTAAGTTTTGCGTGAAGCTATATTTTTTATTTTTGCTGATTCACGAAAAAAATCTTCGGCCATATCGCCGCAAAAAGAAGTTAATACAGAAATATTATCATTTTGTTCCAGAAATTCCTCTAAAGGGCCTAAATTAAAATCGGCCTTTTTTAAAGGTGTAACATGATTATAATGTATTGATCCTCCTTTATCTTCAAGAGCAGTAGCAAAAGTATAAGGCGGGCGATAACCGGCATCATAAAATGAGCAGGTAAAGGCAAAATTCTGCTGGCCTTCTTCGATGGCTTTGCGTACAATTAAACGTGAACAAAGGCTGTTTTCTAAGGAAATAAAATAAACATTGGATATTTTTTTCTCAAAATTTTGAAAATGATAACCACTATCCAGCACGATAAGCAATTTACCCGAACTTTCAAAAAGAGGCTGAATAAATTCTGCAGCTTCAGGGTTAATATACGCAACAACAATATCCGTATTACTAAACAGTAATTGCTCACAGCAGGAATATATTTCTTTATGGTCAGCTCCAAGTCCTATACTTGCTGTTACAATTTCATGTTTTTCATCAATTCCCATTTTTTTTAGGGAAGATTTTAAACCATCCATTATATCAAAAGAAATAGAAGGGTAAATGACAGATCGGGGCAAGAGTAAAGCTATTTTCATAAATAATTTTATAGATAATTTTTAAAAACAAACTACCCATTAGAAACTCTAATGGGTATAGATTGTTAATTCCTTGAAGGAAAAATTCCCTGAAGGCATATTATATAATTAATACCTAAATAAGGCTGCTGAATTGAAATTGGCTGGCTGCTTCCAGTTGTTCCTACAGTTACTGTTGGTGTAATTGGTTTTAAAGCACCATCTGCGTTTTGGCTGGTGTAAAGATTTGAAACCGAAGCCAGATAAGCATTTTGCGGTGCGGCAGTATCTCCTGTATCAGCATATGCTTTTAGTGCAAATGTTCCTGTGGCTGCATGAGTGTGTGCCGGAAGATTTCCAAGCAGTGCAGTTACTGTATTAGTTCCGCTTACCTGTCCCAATACAAATTGAGCTACTCCTTGAGGAGTACCAGTTCCAACGGCAGTTCTTCCCCTAAAATCAGGTAATGCAAAATTAGTAGTACCATTACCGCCGTATGTAGTGCCTAAAAGACTAAATAAGGCTTGGTTTGTATTTATACTTAGTAGTTGACCCGCACAGTAAGCCCAATATTTTGGAGCAAAGTTAGGTGCATATAATCGAATTTCGGATATTGTTCCTTCCATGGTTAGTTTTGGTTTAGTTTCTAGTTGGGAAAATTCCTTCTACACAAATAATATAATTAGTAGATAGTGAAGGCTGAATGATATCGAAAGGCTGACTTGCCCCCGCAACACCAACAGTGATTGATGTAATTTCAGGTTTTAAATTACCATCTGGAGCTTCAGCTGTGTAAGCTTTATCTGAACCAGCTAAAATATTGTTTGTTGGTGATGCTGTGTTACCTGTTGTGCTGCAAGTTGGAATTGTAAGTGTTCCTACACCTGCCACATGAGTATGGCCAGGCATTTGTGCAGTACTCATGGTAACTGATTCTGTTCCGCCTATCTGTCCAAGTACGACGTTTGGTAATCCTGGACCCTGACCTGTACCTACAGGAATACGTCCCTGAAGATCTGGCAGCTTAAAAGTAGTCTGGCCGTCACCGCCGTATATTGTACCAAGTAATACATAAACAGCCTCATAATTGGCAATACTTAATGTTGCTCCATTGCAAAACATCCACCCTCTTGGTGCAAAATTCCCGCCAAATAAACGGATTTCTCCTAAATATCCTTCCATAAATTAGTTTCTTTAAATTGTTAGTTAAACTGTTTTTTCTGAATAAATATTAATTACGGGCAGGGAATATTCCTGTCAAACAAATAATAAAATTCATTCCAGTTGCAGGCTGCATAATACTAAGAGGCTGATTTGAACCTGCTGGCGCAAGTGTAACACTAAGAGTCGATGGTTTCATAGCGTCTGTTCCTGCTTCTGTACTGTACATATTAGTTTTAGAAGCCAAAGTATTACCATTAGGCGTGTTAAGATCTCCAAAATCCGGATAAACTGGAATTGAAATTGATGCTGTAGCCGCATGCGTGTGAATAGGAAGGTTTAAAGATGTTAATGTTACAGTATTTGTTCCAAGTATTTCTCCTGCCACATAAGGTGACAAACCAGGACCATTACCAGCTCCTATTGCCGTTCTTCCGGCAAAGTTGGGTAAGCCAAAAGTAGTGGTGCCATTACCACCATAAGTAGTCCCTAGAATAGAAAATAATGCTGTATTACTGCGTATTGCAACGAGCTGGCCCATACAAAATGCCCAGGTCATTGGAGCAAAAGTGGCGGCAAAGAGGCGAATTTCTCCAATTGTTCCTTCCATAAATTTTTAGATTTTATAGGTTAATGTTAGTTAATAGTTTGTCAGATTTGGTTACTGATAAAATTATTCTGACAGTTTTTTGTTTTAATACTAAGTTACTGTATATAAGTGTTTTAAAAAACAAGTATTTATACGTGTTTTTCATTAAGTAAGAAATGCCTCTTTTTTTTATTATTTAGCAGCTATTATTACTTACGATTTATAAAACAGTATTAAAATAATTTATGACCTAAAATTAGACGGCTAATACATTAAGGAGGAAAAATATGTCACGAAAAAGGGATTTCATGTCATGAAATCCCTTTTTTGATGTAGATAAAAATTACGTGCCGCTTTGCGATGTAGAAAATAGCTTATGTTTGATATTCAAAAACTTTTTGTTTGATAAAATTTAAACTGCCTACGGCTAGTTCTTCGGCATTATGTGGTGAAGTCTGCCATAAAGAAACCGCTTGCTGCATTCCGGGAATTGATGAAGAAAAGTTTTCTAATACCAGATTTCCTTCAAAGTTTATGGCTTTTAAAGCTTTAAAAAGTTCATCCCAATTTACGGTTCCTTCGCCGGGCATGCCGCGGTTACTTTCGGTAATATGAAAATGTTTTAGTTTTTTCCCCGCTTTAATTATAGGATCATAAAAGTTGTTTTCTTCTACATTCATATGAAAAGTGTCCAAATGAACAGCAAGATTATCAGCATTAATTCTATTGATAATTTCCAATACATTTGATGCTGTATTGCACACATAGCTTTCATAACGGTTTATTGGTTCAATTCCAATCGTAATGCCAAGTTTAGCAGCATAAAGAGCGGCTTCACCCAAAACATTTATAATAATTTCCTTTTCCTGATTTGTAACAGGATTTCCGGTAAAAACACCAATTCCGCTGTGCAGAACGCCTCCTAAAAAAGTGGTTTCTAATTGAGCAGTTTTATCCAAAGCTTTGAAGATAAGTGTCAAAGCTTCCTTAGGATAAAATGGAATATGCGCTTCTTTAGGAAGATTTAACGAGCATACAGCATCAAGATTATTTTCCTGAAGTTGTTTTTTTACCGTTGTCGCATCAAATTCCATATTAGAAGGCAGAAGAATTTCAATCAGATCAAAGCCATTTTTTGCAGTTTCCTTTATGGCATAATGTCCTGATTCCGGAGTCCAGTTTGGAGTTGTCCAGGATAGGAGTGAAGCGCCTATTTTTATTTTCATTGTGTATTTTTTGAAGAAGAATGTTTTATTTTGAAAGTTTAACGCACAATGTCTCTTTTAGAAAGTACATAAGGCTGTCCAAGTGTATGTGGTTTGTAATATTTAATGGCAAATACAAGAATTACCAAATAACATATTATAGGTAAAAGATAGGCGTAAGCCACATTTGTATTTGCCACAAAACCCATAATTGGAGGAAAAACTGCACCGCCAAACATTGCCATTACTAAAAAAGAGGAAGCTTGTTCTGTTTTGTTTCCAAGTTTTTTTAATCCGAGGCTGAAAATAGTTGGGTACATTACACTTAAGAAAAAATTGAGCATAATTAAGGCAATAAACGAAACCCAGCCAAAACTTTGAGAAATAACCAGACAAAGCCCAATATTACACATACAATAAATTGCTAATAGTTTATTTGGAGCAATATAGCGCAATAAAAACGTTCCAATAAAACGGCCAATCATCATCATAGCCATGCTGAAAGAGAAATAATAAGCAACCTGATTATCAGCCAAACCTGTTTTTTCGACACCATAATTTATAAAATAAGCCCACGTACCGCCCTGCGCTCCAATATTAAAAAACTGAGCAATTACAGCCCATATAAAATGTCTTTGCATGTACAAAGGCGAATCAGGAACTACGTTTGTATTTTCATCGTCGGTACTTTGTTCTTCGTGACTATGAGAGCCCTTAAGCGATGGTACTTTTACAAACCAAAACAAAATGGCAATTAAAAGTATAAAACTGCCAATAATCATATATAAGGTTTTAACAGATTCTAGACCTTCGGCGCCTTTTGAATCGAGAATAAAGAAACCGCCAAGAAGCGGACCTATTATAGCGCCCAAACCATTAAAAGATTGTGCAAAATTTATTCTCTGGTCGCTTGTGCGTTCATCGCCCAGTAAAGCAACAAAAGGATGTGCAACAGTTTCCAGCGTTGCAAGACCTGCAGCCAAAATAAATAATGCAATCCTGAAATAAGAGAAAGATTCATTTTGAGCTGCCGGAATAAAAAGGAAAGCACCAAATGCATAAAGAATCAACCCTAGAATTACTCCGTTTTTATAACCGTATTTTTTCATGAATAAACCAGCCGGAATACCCATTACGGCATAAGCACCAAAAATGGATAGCTGCACCAAACCCGATTCTGATTTACTGATATGCAGTACGTTTTGAAAATGTTTATTAAGAACATCGCCCATCGTGATTGCAATTGCCCAAAAAAGAAAAAGCGAGATTACAAAAGTAAGCGTTAGAATATATTTTTTTTCTGTGAATTTAGCCTGAGACATTTTTACAAATCATTATTACTATTATACATTTTATTTAGCCTCATTTTCTTTTCTAAAAAGTTCAAAGTCATTTAAATCATAACTTGGACAGGCACCTTTTTGTGAGGTAATAAAAGCACCCAAAGCTGTTGCCTGTTTCATAACCTCGACAGGATTTTCATTCATAATTCTTTTCGATAAAAATCCGGCTAAAAAAGCATCACCGCTTCCTACCGTGTCCTGAATAGTAACAGGGACAGCAGGAGCATCATATTTAGAATCTCCGTCATAATACAAAGCACCTTTGCTTCCTTTACTTACCAGTACTTCCTTTATATCAAATTTGTCCTGAATAAAATGCACAGCATCATCTTCGCTGACATAATTTTTTTCAAAAAAATCAAGAACCAATCGCAATTCGGCTTTGTTCATTTTTACCAGATCGGCTTTATGAAGAAGTTCGTTTATAACCGGAACAGAATAGTGGGGAGGACGAATGTTGATATCAAAAACTTTAAATTTTGCGATTTCCAAAAGTTCAAAAAGAGTCGTTTTGGAAGTTTCGCTTCTGGTAATTAAACTTCCAAAAACAAAAGCCGAAGCATTTGATGTTTTTTCGATATAATCTTTTCTAAATTCAATAAAATCCCAGGCAACAGGTTTTATAATATCATAATGAGCTTCGTTATGCTCATCGATGTGCGCAATTACAGTTCCGGTTGGGTGCTGGTTGTCAATCTGGCTGTCTTCGGTCGAAATGTTCCAGTCTTTTAACTGAGCCATAAGATCGGTTCCCAGTTTATCATTTCCAACACGGCTTATCATGTGCGAATCGATTCCCATTCGCATTAAATTATAAGCTACATTAAACGGCGCACCGCCCGCACGCGCACCTTCAGGAAAAATATCCCAAAGTACTTCTCCATAACAATAGATTGATTTTGTATTTATTTCTTCTCTCATGATTTTCTTTTTTTTTGATTAAACGTTTAAGCAAAGTGGTAAATAAAAAAGTTTAGATGTGTTTAGATTTTGTAGACTGACCTATATGAAGTTCAGCATGTAAAGTTACATTCTGCAAAGGCAGATTTTTGATATTGATTTTTTCGTTAAGCATTTTTACAGCGGTTGTCCCAATGGCAGAAAGCGGCTGTTTTACATACGTTAGCGGAACCGGAAAAAGCTCATAAGCTTCAGTTTCATCAAAAGCAGCAACTGCAATATCCTGCGGAATATTTATGCCAAGTTGTGTAAGTTTTTTGAGTCCGGAAACTGCCAGTTTATTACTAGTAAAAAAGATGGCATCTGGTTTTACTGCATTTTGCAGCATATTTTCTAAGCCGGTATTAATGTCTCTGTCAATATAGTCTTTGTCTGCTAAAAGCACTTGACTGTTTTGTATTTGATGTTTTTCGAGCGTATTTAAAAATGCCTGAGTTCGCTGTAATAAGTGCTGCAACTGTGTTTTATAAGCAACAAGAAGAGTGTTTTTATAACCGCCGTTTATAAGGTGTTCTGTAACTTTTTGGCTTATATCGTAGTTATTAATTTGTATGCTGTCTGCTTCAACACCAGATAAATAACGGTCAATTAATACAAAAGGAATCTTTTGCTTTTGCAGTTTCAACAAACATTTTTCACTGTTTTCAACAGGAGCAATAATTAATCCATCGGCCTGACGGTCGGCAAACATATTGATAAGCGCTTCAAATTTTTCGGCATTTTCATCAGAGCTTCCAATTAAAAGGGTATAACCCAGTTTGTTGGCTTCATCTTCAATAATTCGGGCTAACTGAGAAAAGTAAGGATTTGCAATATCAGCGACAACAAGACCAATTATATGGGTTCGCTGTGTTTTTAAGCTTTTTGCAATATTGTTAGGACGGTAATTTAATTCTTCGGCAGCGTGTTTTACCTTGTCAATTGTTTCCTGCGGAATACGGCTGTCAATCTTATTGTTAAGTACATAAGATACTGAGGCGATAGATACGCCTGCTTTTAATGCCACATCTTTAATTGAAATTCTTTTCACGATAACGATTTCAGAAAGGCAAATATAATCAACTTAAACGTTTAAGCAAGTATTTATTTTGAAATTTGTAAATTAAGTGAGTTAAAAAAATCATTTTAGCAGAGAATTTCTATTCAGAATGATCGTCTATAATGTTTTTCACACTGCGAATAAAGGTTTCAGTGTTTTTGATTTCATTCTTAATATAAATATCATAATCAGCTAAACTAAACTGCTCAAGCATATCTTTTTTTAGATATTTAATCATCGATTCAATGCTGCGAGTGTCGGTTTCGTATTGTCTTTTTAATTCACGTTGTTTACTTTCTAAATAGGCTAAGGTTTTTTTTAATCTTTGAACACTTACTTTATCCACGCTGAATCTTTTAAATTTATATAACTTTTCTGCTACATACGTTTAAAGTGACAATTCAGTTTGCCATCTTTTCAAAAAAAATTAAATACTATAGTCAAATATAATTAACTATTTGTATAACTAACTGAATTGTCATTAGTTATACAAATAGAGAAATACCGTTTATTTTTTGCTTTTTTTTCTTCCAAGCCAGATTAAAAGGCCGGTAACAGGCAGTGTTACGGCAAAAAGGCAGACTAAAAAAGCCAGGATTTTTGTTGGATATCCGTAAATGCTTCCAGTATGAATAGGATAAATCAAACGTCGGATTTTATCGCCTCTGCTTAATTTTTCATAAGGTCTGGCTTCTAAAATTTTACCTGTGTATTTATCAAAATAGGCAGTACTCGAAATATTTGGAATCGATTCTTCTAAGTTCAGTTTAATAACCGTAATGCTGTTTATGGTATCAGATGGAATTCTAATTTGTGTATCGCCTTTGTATGGAAAAACGCTGTCCGTTTTAGAAAAAATGTTCTGATAGAAATAGGTTTTATCTACTTTAGGATCAACTTTGGTTGGATTTTCAACTTTAGCCGACGGTTTTTTTGTTGTTCCATCTGCCAGTAAATAAATACCGCTTTCAAACCATTTAAAAGACCAGGTTAAACCCGTTAAGGAAATTATCAGAAGAATAAGAAAACTATAAAAACCAAAAACAGAATGAAAATCCCAGTTTACTCTTTTAAATGAAGCATTCCATTTTACAGTTAATCGCTGTTTTAAGTTTTTGACTTTTTTCGGCCACCATAAAATCATCCCAGAAATGAGCATGAATACAAATATCAGACAGCTGCATCCTGTAATAAAAGCTCCAATATCACCTAAAACCAAATGACGGTGTATATCTAAAACAACCGAAAAGAATCGGCTTCTTTCAGGAATTTGTCCTAATGTTTTACCAGTATAAGGATCAACAGAAAAGATTTGATTTTTTTTATCGCTGTCTTTTCCTGTAACAATCATAGTCCTTTCAGGATCGTTATAAGCATAAACACGATTAATTTTTTTAAGAGCATATTTCAGTTCAATATCTCTTATCAAAATGTCTGTAGGTATTTTTTTTGCTCCAATTTCAGAAACTTTATAAAACTCAGGATTTACAAATTCGTCGATTTCGTCCTCAAAAACAAGAATGCTTCCGGTAAGTGCTACAATAAAAACAATGAGCCCGGACGCAAGTCCGAGCCAAAGATGTAATAAGCCAATATTTTTCTTAAACGTTTTATTCATAATAGATAGTCCAAAAATGTTTTCAAATATAAATAAAGCATTTATTAAAATGAGTATCCAAGTGTTAACAGCCAGTTCGAAGGAGCACCAGGGAATAAACGAATATAATCGTAACCTCCAACCCAATACGTTTTATTGGTTATGTTGTTAGCATTCAGCTGAATTTTAAATTTATTAATGTTGTAATACAAAGCAGCATTAAATAAAGTATAACCCGGAATGGTCTGTGTTACTGTCTGGCTTAAGTTACGGGTTGTTACAAAATTACTTCCAAAAGCAACGCCAAAATCTTTTAAAGCACCGTCTGTAAAGTTATAACGTGTCCAGACATTTCCCTGCTGTTTTGGTGTATTTGGTTTTTGTCTTCCAATTTCAGAATCTACAGGGCTTTCTGTAATGGCAGCTTCATTGTATGAATACGCTGCCGAAATACTCCAGTTGCGCGTTATGCTTCCGTTTACATCAATTTCAATACCTTTTGATTCTTCCTGACCAATTGATCTCATTAAATCTGGATTTGTTGGATCGTTGGCAGGATATAAAGTGTTTTTCTGCTGGATTTTAAACAAAGCTACTGTCACAAAAAGTTTTTCTTTAAACCACGAAGATTTTCCTCCAAACTCGACCATATTACTTTCTAACGGATCAAACGGTCCTCCTGCATTTGGGTTTGATAATGAAGAAGCGGTCTGCGGGTTGTATCCTTTTACATAAGTTCCGTATAAGTTGATATTTGGGTTAAGTGTATAAGTTAATCCAAAACGAGGAAGGAATGAATGCTGTTTTACTTTCTTTTCAGTTGCCTTTTTATAATTTTCTTTATCGCTGTATTCATCATAACGAACACCAATTAAAGCCTGAAAAGCACCAAATTTAATATGATCCTGAAGATAAACTCCATACAACGAATAATAGGTTGGATCAAACGGACGGGCAACATAGAAATATTTGCTCATGTCTTTTAACTGCTGTGAAGCCATTGGATTTGTTAAATCGAAATGCGCCACGTTTGGTACAGGATTTCCTTTAGAATCTAACAAATACAGATTCTTTTTTGCCGGATCATACGTTGCAATAGAACCATTGTTTGCAGCATTTCTATATCCCGTTGCTTGTAACTGCGAACCTCCAGACGGAACTTGTTCCTGAGCATAATCGTAACCTGCAATTAAATTGTGGTCTAAAGCTCCTGTTTTTGCCTGATAGTTAAAGAAAGCAGAAAGATTGTCAATATAACGCTTACGTTTACGCTGAAAAACCTGCATTTCGATTGCTGTTGGAATTGTAGATCCGTCTCCGGCAGAAGCATATTTATTAGCACCGCGGTGTTCCAAAAGATCTTCTGTGTAACCTGTACGAATGTACGAAGCCGAAAATGACAAACGATCTGTAAACTGATGATTTAATGACGTTGTAACGATATACGTTTCTTCATTTAAATAATCATTTGTAGAGTTTAAAGAATTTGAAATTTTAGTCGAATACAAATTATTTTCATAAGTCGACTGTCCGCGGTCTAAGTTACTTTTTGAACCCGTGTAAATTAAGTCAAAGTTAACGCTTGTTTTATCATTTGGAAGGAACGAAAGAGAAGGAGCAATTACAATATTTTTATCGAATTGTAAATCTCTAAAAGAATTGGCATTTTCGTAACCCAAGTTCAAACGGTACAAAAGTGATTTATCTTCGGTTAACGGACCTGTAAAATCAGCTAAAGCTCTTAAAGTATTAAAACTTCCTGTAGAAAAGCTTACGCTGTTTGCAGCCTGATCTAATGGTTTTTTTGTAACACGGTTTAAAACTCCTCCAGGAGATGCATTTCCAAATAGAGCAGAAGAAGGACCTTTTAAAACCTCTACACGCTCAAGATAGTTGGCAAGAGGCTGTTTCCAGAAACCAGTCGAAGTTCTCATTCCGTTAAGCAATTGCGTGTTGCTTCCTCCGTTAATTCTAAAACCTCTTATCGAAATATCATCATAAAAAGTAAACTGGCTTACACCGCTGAAATTTTTGACAACTTCGCCTACGCGAATGGATCCCTGATCTGCAATTAATTCTTTTGTAGCATACGAAACTGCCTGTGGAAGATCTTTTAGAGCGATTTCTGTTTTAGCTCCAATAAACGATTTTGTGTTTTTATATGATTTTTCTTTTCGTCCTGTAATTTCTACAGTCTGCAGTGTATTAATGTTTTCCTGTAAAGAGATAGAAAGTTCAAGGTTTTCATTTTCATGCAGTTCTACGGTTTTTTCCTGAACAGAAAAACCCATTGCCGAAAAATAAATAGTATAATTTCCTGGTGTTAGATTGCTGATTTCAAAATTTCCTTTATCATCAGAGGTTGTGTTCTTTTTTGGACTTTTGATTGAGACAGAAGCATAAGAAACGGCTTCATTGTTTTCGGAAGTTATCCTTCCGGTAATTTTAGCATTTTGAGCCTGGCCTATGGTAAAAAAGGCAAGCATCAAAAATAAATAAGTAAACTTCATGGCGGGCGATTATTTTAATTTTAGACCGCAAATCTATGTTTATTTAGAATAAATACAAATAAATAACTATCACAATTCATATTAATTTTAAGAAATCGATATAGTGAAGTTTGAATTGAAATAAGCCTCTTACAAAAATGCAAGAGGCCTATGTTTTTTTTTATTTTCGAATAGAAATTATTGTTTGCGATATTACCGAAGCGATAACAAAAAGTAGTCCTATGTAAAAGAAGATATTGACTTCTTTACTTTCATTAAAAAACAAAAAAGCCATTATAATTGCATAAACCGGTTCTAGGTTGAAAGTAAGGTTTACAGTAAATGCTGCAATCTTTTTTAATGATTCTGCAAACAAAACATATAAACCAACGGTGCAGAATACTGCCAAAATAATCAGATAGAAAATATCTTTTACACTTGGCAGAATACTTTCAACAGGAAAGAAATAAAGATATAAAGGCATAAGCAGACCAAGCCCGATCGTGCCGCCATTCATTTGATAATAGTTGATAAGCCTGCTGTCGTAAATAGTTACCAATCGTTCGTTAAAAATGGTATAAAGCGCCGCAAAAGCAGATGAAATTATACCCAGAATAATGCCTAATTGATAAGAAGAATCAAAGTGGAATATAAGAGCAATTCCGGCCAGAGTCAGCATGCTAAGCAGTAATTCTGTAATATTAAATTTCTTTCTGTTAATCAGCGGAGCGAACAAGGCAGTAAATAAACTCGTTAAACAATAACATACAACACCCACAGAAATATTTGAATATTTAATACTGGCATAAAAGAAAATCCAGTGTATCGTGATCAAAAGACCAATTTTGGCAATATTGAATTTTTCTCTTAAAGAAATATCCTTTGAAACCTTAAATAATTTCAGGATAACCAATAAAACCAAGGAAGAAAATAAAACCCGGTACCAGACTAAAAGTCCTTCGTTTAACGAAATAAGTTTACCAAAAACACCAGTAAAACCGGCAAGTATTACAGCGATGTGCAATAAAATATATGATTTTTTCATAAGATTGTCTAAAAGTCTAAAAAAGACTGAATTATAAATTAATTTAAAATTTGACTTGTAAGCATAGCAGAATCTGCCGATAAAAATATCGGTATGAAACGCTGCATAAAGTCGAACGATTAATTTATAATCAAGGAGGAGGAAGACAACCTTTTTGGCTCATAATTTTTTGGAATTTGACCAAAAATATTTAAAAAGCTTAAACCTCACAAATATGTTAACAGTATTTTGGAAAGATAAATCTTCCGGATAAACTCTCTACATCAATTTCCTGCATCAATTATTTTGTTTTATAAACTTCATTTTCCTAAAAATCGATATTTTTTTTAAGTGTGTTTTGTACGTTTTACAAGGGTTAAAGTGTATTTCATCGATTAAATTTGCTTTTTGTCGATATTTTTAAGTTTGTTTGTTAAAATTAATACATATATTCGCAAAAAAAAATAAAGTTCATATTGTTTTTAAAATACGGTGAGAAGGGTTTCAGTTTTAAATGAAATTCTCTAATGAAGAGGTTTGTTAAAATTTAGGCAAGAATTAGGTTTAAGAATAAAATAAGATCAAATCCCAAATCACTTATACATGAAAACACTTTTACTACAAGCCGTTCTTTTTCTTTGCAGTTGTTTTGCAATGGGGCAGAAAACACTTTTTATACCTACAGAATGGAGCAATCCAAACAATGAATTTTACAATAAAATATCGGATTCAAGAAAGTATGAATCAACAAACTTCGTTCTTTATTGGGGCGATAAAGTAGGAACTAATCCTGCAGCTTACTCTGATGCCACATTGCGATTTACACCAAAATCTGTTGCTGATACATTAGAACACAGTTTTAAACGTTTTGTAACCGATTTAAAATTTGTGAGCAATGCGCCTACTACAAACGTGGGGAAATACAAAATCATCATTATGGTGATGAATACCTGGAACTCAACCGACACGAGATTAGAAGCTTTTGCACACGCAAGTTCTTTTAGTAACGTTATTGGGGCTATGTTTGTGCATCCTCAGGCAACACGAGATGGCGGAGCTTTATCACACGAATTCGCTCATACGCTTCAAATGATGATGCGTATTCAGGAAAATCCCGGAAATGGAACTGCATTTGCGGGTTACGATTGGGCTGGTCCGTTTTTTGAAGGCCACGCTAATTTTATGCGGGCACAAGCTTATCCGCAATGGGCAGAAATTGACGGTACTTTAACAAGATGGATACAAACAAGACATTTTATGTGGTCATCAAACCGTCATCATTACACCAATTTTCATTTGATGTACTACGTTCAGGAAAAAGATGGTTTTGATTTTACCCGAAGAATGTGGGCTGAATCTAAAAATCAGGAACATCCGCTTGAAACAATCAAAAGATTAAAAGGTTTTACGCAGGAACAGCTTAATGATCATTTATGGGGATATGCCCAAAGACAGCCTGCATTTGATTATCCTATTCAATGGACCTCTCAGATTAACAACACCAGCAATTTTGGAAAAAAAATTCGCGAAGTATACAAACTTATCGAAACCAGAATGCCGCGTTATACAAGCAGACAATACACACTTTTAACAAAAGTAAATGGTACGACAGATCAATATTATACAAATAATGACTGGGCGCCTCAGGATTACGGAATGAATATTATTCCTTTATATCCAACTTGTTCTGAAACGCAAAAAAAGTTACTATTAAATTTAAAGGACATTCTGAAGTAAATCCGGCTCAGGCAGGATGGCGATACGGATTTGTAACAACAAAAACCGACGGATCAATTTCACGTTACAGCCCTATGTACAATTCAGATGGAGAAGCTTCTTTTACACTTGATTCTTCAACAGAAGCGAATATGTTTCTGGTCGTATTTGCCGCTCCAAAAAGCCATGTAAATTACAATATGGATGTAGGTTATCCTAAACAAAGAAGATATCCGTATGAATTAAAAATCGCCAATGCAAACCCTGAAGGATTTCAGCCGGCGGCTAATTTTAGAAAATTTCTTAAAACTAATGGACGCATTCATGCCAATGGAGGCGGATGGGTTTCAAACAGTGCTAATGTTGCCTCAACGGTATATGTTGGACCTTATGCTATTGTTAGAAGCGGCACAATTTCCGGTAATGCCAGAATTGATGGATATGCAATGGTCGAAGGCGGTAATATAAGCGGTAATGCAATAGTTAGAGACAATGCATGTGTGTATAATGCGACTTTATCAGGAAATGCAATTGTTGAAGGAAACGGATGGATGGAAGGCGGTTCTGTTACCAATTCTGCCAATATAAAAGGAAATGCCATGCTGTTTGCAGGCAATTTTGGAAATTCAGTTGTAGTAGGAGGAGATGCCGAAATAGGAAGCTGTTCGACAAACGGAGTGTATCTGCAGTTTCCGTATTGGAGAAATGGAAGAACAGAATGTGACGGAAAAGGAGAAAGCGATGCTTCGAATATTGATATAAATACTGCCTTTACCAATTTTTCTGCAGCATCAATGGCTTTTAGTGTAACGCCAGTTTGTGCAAATCCAACTCTTGGAATCAGTAACCCAATTTTGGATCCTGCAAATTATGGTTTGAGCATTTTCCCAAATCCAACGGCAGGAAATCTTACGATTTCATTTAACCAAAAAGAACAGGAAAAAGTTACGATTTCTGTATTTGATGCCAACGGAAGAAAATTAGATGTTGTAACCAGTCAAAATTATGAAGCAGGACAATATGAAATACAATACAACTGCAGCAAATTGAATCAGGGAGTTTATATACTTCGTATTCAAACAGGAAAAAACATTGTAAACAAATCGTTTATCAAACAATAAATTAGTTTTTTAGTTCCATTTTTTTTTGCCCTGTCGATTGGTTAGGTTCGGCAGGGTTTTTTGTTTTATTTTTTGTTTCATGTTTCAAGTTTCAAGTTGCGAACTTTGCGAAAAAACCTTGCGAACTTTGCGGTTAAAATATGTTCAAAGTAAAATAACCTGAAACCTGAAACTTGAAAAAAACTTTAAAAAGAAAGCACCATATCATGCCAGACTTCTCCGCCATGAACAGAAGCTGAAATGCCCAAATCTTCAAATCCAAATTTTTGATAAAATGAAATGAGATAATCTTTGCACGTAAGCGTGATTCCGGCTCGGTTATGTTCTTTAGATTTTGAAATTAAATGATGAATTAATTTTCCCGCATATCCATTTTTTTGATATTCAGGAGAAACAGCTAAACCAAATACAGCCTGCCATTTTTCATTTTCATCGTGCAGTCCTGTATTGTTAAACATTTCATCAATCAGCTTTTTGTTTGGAGTTACCATTCCGTTTATAAAGCCAAGGATTTTTCCGTTCTCTTCCAAAAGCCAAAAATGCTGTGGAAAAACCTCCAGTCTATTTGATAGACGTTCTAAACCTGCTGCCTCGTTTGGCGGAAAACAAGCATTTTCTATTTCGTTTATTACTGCTAAGTCAGCAATAACGGCGTTTCTAAAATTCATACACTATATTTTAAATTTTTTCCTGCTGTTTTTTAATATGATTTCGATGTGAAATTCCCCATTTAATCATTTCAGAAATGATAGGTCCAAAAGATTGACAATATGATGTTGACTCATAAAGAATGGGTACTTTGGCATCTCGGTCTTCTGTTCTTTTTACCAGATTATTAAGCTCCATATCTTTTAATTCCTTCGATAACATTCGAGCCGTAATGCCCGGAATGCTGTCTTTTATTTCCTTAAAACGACTATTTCCGTTACAAATAGAATTAATGATAGGCAGTTTCCATTTACCGCCCAAAACATATAAAGTATCCTGAAGCGCCTGAAATTCTTCTTTTTGATTTCGTTCCATATTTTCTAAACCCTAAAAGTTATATAAGAAATTTTAATTTTTTTGACTGCCCATAAATCTTATAGAATCATTTGAAATGCAGTATTAAAAAACTTCGCTTTTCATGATTATCGATATACGCTTTAATGGCACAATCCAAACAAAAGTATTAAAAGAAATCATAAAATTAAATAAATGTTTTATTTATGTATTTAACTACGTAGTTTTGTGAAGTAAATTTTTTAAATATTATGAAACCTATAATTAAACCTGTCGATAACCAGTATTCAAATGCAATTGTTGATCTTGTATTAACTATTCAGCAAAAAGAATTTAATGTACCTATTACTATTGAAGACCAGCCGGATTTGTTTAACATTCCTAACTTTTATTATGCAGACGGAGGCGGATTTTGGGGAGCTTTTATTGATGACCAATTAGTGGGAACTATTGCACTGGTAAAATTTGCAGACAATGCGGCAGCAATTAGAAAAATGTTTGTAAAAAAAGAATTTCGAGGAAAAGAATATGCAATTGCTCAAAAATTATTAGAGACTTTAATTGCTTACAGCAAAGAAAACGGAATTGATGATTTATATTTGGGAACCATTACCATACTCGAAGCAGCATTGCGTTTTTATGAAAAGAATAATTTTGTGCGAATCCAGAAAGAAAAACTTCCGGAAGGATTTCCTTTAATGGCGCCAGACAATGTTTTCTGCCATTTAAATTTAAAAAAATAAAGATGAATATAATAGACGAATCAGGAATATTAGCCATCTCGACACGATTGCAACGATTAAGCGAACAATTGAGAAAAGACGGTGCTTTGTTTTATAAATCATACGGAATTGATTTTGAGCCTAAATGGTTTCCGGTTATTTATACTTTATATCATAAAGAAACTTTGAGTGTTGTTGAAATTGCTAACGAAATTGGCTATACACATCCATCGACCATAAGTCTGCTCAAAGAACTCGAAAAACAAAAACTGATTCGTTCTAAAAAAGATAAAATTGACGAACGCAAAAGACTCATTCAGCTTACAGCAAAAGGACAAGAACTAATCGAACAAATGAAACCCGTTTGGGATGTTATGAAACAAGCCTTAAGTGATATAGCCGATAATCAAAACAATCTGCTTCAGGCAATTAATGAAGCCGAAAATAAAATTGTACACCAAAGTTTTTTACAGCGTGCTTTGCAGTTGAAAAGCGAAGGGGAGAAGTAATATTTAAAATGTAAAAATATTACTACTTTTTAATTGCTGTTTTACTTAAGCTTTAGTAATATTGCAGCAAAAAAATTGATCAATATTGATATTTATTATACTGCATTTTCAATAGAAAATTCAATCATCCAATATTTTTTTGAAACAAGAGGTAAAAGAAAAATTCTCAAAGCTGTGCAGTATTCAAAAATGAAAACCAAAAACAATGAAACGTTTTACAATTTAGGTTTTGGAGATTACAATTTAGAAAATAAAAGTATTTCTGATAAAGAGAATAGTAATAATGGAGATGTAAGAATAGTATTTAATACGGTATTAAGTACAATACCAAAATTTTTTCAAGATAATCCAGATTTTCCCATCTATTTTCAAGGAAGCGATAGCAAAGCTTCATTTGAAAAAGAGTGTAGAAATACATGTTCTAAAAATTGTAATCAAATCTGTAAGAATAAAAATAGACGTATTAGAATTTATACTTATTTTTTAGACAAGAACTTCAAACACTTTTTAAAAGATTATGTGTTTTATGGATTTGATGATGAATTGAAAATATTTGTTGAGTATGTGCCTAAAAATAACTACACTGCAATACTAATTTATAAGAAAAAATAGATAATTTTGTATGAAGCAAGATTGATTATCATGAAAAAAGAAGCGAAAAAAATAAATGTGATTCCTATATCTAAAGAATCAAAAAATAGGCTTATTCAAATTTTGGATCAAGTGAAAGGAAAAGATTTATTTCCTGAGAAAACGGCACTTGCACAGAAGACTTTGGAAAATGTTAAATTACCAATTTAATTTTAATTTAAAAAAAATATAAAAGCGATCTCAAAAGGATCGCTTTTTTGTTGAAATTTGAATATTATAAAAAACACCACAACCATTGAAAAAAATACCAATATATAATCAAAGTCCGGATGCTGTAGGCGGTATTTTTATCGCCTATCATTCTCCCGATGATCTGGCTGATTTTGAAACCAGATTAGAGGCGCATCGTGATGATTTCTTTATATTTTTTGTACTTACAAACGGTCATGCCGTGCTTAAATGTGATATGATCGATATAGAAATAAATGCTGGCAATATATTGATGATTAAACCGCTTCAAATTCATCACGGGCAGGATGGAACACCAGATGCGGCAGGATATTATATTGGCGTTGCACCTTTTCTTATTCCCAATAATTGTCTGGAAGTTTTTCAAAGTCTGACAGTTTCAGAACAGCTCAATGTAATTGATCCGGTAAAACAAGAAGAACTGTTAAATATCATTCAACTGCTGCACCGCTCTTTTACAAGCAGTAATTCAAATAAAACACAAATTATTAACGGACTTTTTAATGCCCTGATTTATCATTTTGCCAATTTATATGCAGAATCAAAAAGCCCTGTAAAAGAATTTAAAAACCAGTCGGCTGTTATTTATGCTAATTTTAAAAAGCTAATTACAGATCGTACTTTTCTCGAAAGTCCGTCTTATTTTGCAAAGAAATTAAATATTACTACCTCACATTTAAATGATTGTGTCAATGCTTCTTCTGGTAAATCTGTTACCTATTGGCTTCAAAATGCGATGATTATCGAAGCACAAAGATTATTGTATTATGCAGAAAGTGAAGTAAAAGAAATTGCTTTTGCACTCGGTTTTCAGGATCATACCTATTTTTCGCGTTTATTCAAAAAAATTACAAAAGAAACCCCGCTTGCTTTTCGTAAAAAATTCCGCGAATAGTCCAATCATTGCCTTTTATTATTCAATGTCTTTTCAGGCTTTTATCTTCAATTTTGAATTGAATTTTAAAACCTGAAAATTATGAGTTCAATGCCTAAAATTATTGGTGATTTTATAGAAATGACTTTTACGAACAAAATCTGTAAAGTAAATGTTACGACAATAGAAACACCAAGTCCAAATATCAAAATAATCAATTTTAAAGGAAATTTTCCGCATATTAAATTTAAACTCGGACAAGCAGTTGTTATACGAATTGACGACACCAATTACCGAAATTATACTCCCAGTAAATGGGACAGTGAAAACGGAACATTTGAAATCATTTTTCATATTCACCATAACGGACCAGGAAGTGCCTTTATCAATAATCTAAAGCCCAGCGACCAGATTACCGTTGGGATGCCAAGAGGATTTAAGATTTTTAATAATGAAGCCCAATACCATTTCTTTTTTGGAGATGAAACCTGTATCAGCGTTTTTAAGAGTATGAAAGACGAAATTAACCGAACCGAAAATAACTATTTAGGGATTCTGGAATTAGACGAAGTTTCAGCAGATATTCCTAAAAAGCTTGGGCTTATTGTAGATATTGTTCCAAAATCAGTCAATAAAGCAGAATGGGCAATAAAATCACTTCATAATCTGGATACCGAAATCTGGGAATTATGGAAAAAAGGCTGTTTCTATTTAATGGGAAATGCAAAATCAATTCAGGCCTTTCGAAAAGCACTGCGGGAAAAAGGTGTTTCAAATAAAAATATTCACACCCAGCCCTATTGGGCAGAAGGCAAAGTCGGACTTTGATTTATAAAAAATAAAAGCGATCTATTAGGATCGCTTTTTTGTTGAAGTTATTTGATTTGATAATGATAATTTAGGAATGATAAACCCAACATGCTCCAAAAACTACTCCATTTGAATTTACTCCATTCCCAAACTTCATTTCATATATGTACGATAAAAGCTATAACACAGATTTGAGAATAATGTTAAAGTTTTACAAATATTTACATTCGAACCAACTTTGTCAAATTTTTTGAACTTTGGCAAAGTTTATTCTCCAATAAAAAAGTAAAAAATCTTAGTACCTTAGCATCTCAGCATCTTAGAAACTTAGAAACAATGACCATTCAACAGTTAAAATATATTGTAGCTTTAGATGAAGAGCGCCATTTTGCAAGAGCAGCCGAAGTCTGTATGGTTACACAGCCAGGATTAACAATTCAGTTAAAAAATCTTGAAGAAGAAATAGGAATCAAGATTTTCGACCGAAACAAAGTGCCTTTAACGCCTACAATTCTTGGTACAGAAATTATCAATAAAGCACGAAAAATTCTTCGTGAAGCTGATGAAATCAGGGATTTTGTGGTCAACGAAAAAAATCTTCTCGAAGGAGAATTAAAACTGGGTATTATTTCGACTTTATCTCCGTACCTGATTCCGTTGTTTATTAAAGCAATGAAAGAAGCTGCGCCAAAAGTACATTTCATCATTAAGGAAGGATATACGGGACATTTAATGAGAGATTTAGAAATAGGTGCGATTGATGCAGCTATTATGGCGACACCAACAGGAAATCCCAATTTGATCGAACATGTTATTTTTAAAGAGCCTTTTGTAGCTTATTTGAATGAATCGCACCCAATGGCAAAAGAAGATTTTTATGAACTTCAGCCGGGAGACAAAACCGAACTGCTGCTGCTGCATCATGAATATTGTTACAATGCACAGCTTCTGGATATCTGCGGATTAAAATCATCAGATAAAATTAAAGAACAATTTACGTATGATATCAATTCAATAGAAACCCTAAAAAATCTCGTTCGCGCGCATTTAGGATTTGCAATTATACCGCAGCTTTCTATTTTAAACGAAGCAAAATCGGAGCTTTTTAAACCTTTTAAAGAACCTATTCCGGTAAGAGAAATAAGTTTAGTAGTTTCAGATTCTTTTTCGAAGAAACTCTTACTCGAAAAAATGAACGAAGCCATCTGGAACTGTCTTCCTGAATCACTCAAAAAAGATTTTGCCTACAGGAAAATCCGCTGGAACGATTCGCCGTATTTTGTAAAAGCGATTAGTAAAGTTTCTTAAATATCTATTACAATTATCAAGTTTTTTAAACACATAGGAACATAGCTTTTCTTTGTATGTAAAGGCGTTTCACTTGTTTTAGCACACATAGCTATGTGCATTTATACAAGTGAAACGCCTTTTTAAGTGTAAAAAGCTATGTTTTTATGTTTTTAAACATTCAGCTCAAAGTAATTACTGTTTTTTAGATGCAGTAATAATCACATCAGCAACTTTTGCCGGCTGAGAAATAAAAACCACGTGGCTTCCTTTTATTTCAGTGATTTTGGTATTAGAACGTTTGTACATTGCAAACTGAATACTCGGAACAATACTTTTATCTTCAGTAGCTACGATTCCGTAAGAAGGTTTAGTTCTCCATGCTGCTTTAGTAATTGGTGTTCCAAAACCGTTTGCATGAAAAGCACCCTGCGAAGCAAACATAAAATCAGCATCTTCTTTGCTTAAATCACCTGCAAAACCAGCGTGAAATTTAGCTTTGTCATAATAAGCAATTCCTTTATCATCTGGAGGCAGTACACCATTTTCAGGAGCTGGAGGCGCTGTTTGTAACCATTGAATTGAGTTTTCGCCATTATCAGGCTGTAAAGCCGCTACATAAACTAAAGCCGCCACTTTTGGGTGATTTCCTGCTTCAGTAATTACAGTACCGCCCCATGAATGACCAACTAAAATTGTTGGTCCGTCTTGTTTGTCAAGAGCTAAATTTGTTGCTTTAACATCATCTTCTAAAGAACTTAACGGATTTTGAACGATCGTTACATTATATCCTTTTTTAGTTAAAATCTGGTACAAACCTTTCCATCCTGAACCGTCTGCGAAAGCACCGTGTACCAATACTACGTTTTTAATTTGTGGAGCAGTCTGCGCGTTTACATTTGCTGTTGTAAATACCAGACTAAAAATTATTGCTGCGAATGCTAAATAGCTTTTAATTGTTTTCATTTTTAAAATTTTAGATTGTTGATTTTAGATTTTAGATTGTTGTGTTGTTTTATTTGAAATTAGTTCAACGTTACCGCCAAAGTAATTTCAGTGTTCAATAATTTCGAAATTGGACAAATTTCTTTTGCTTTTTGAGCTGTTTTTTGAAAATCTTCTTCAGAGATTCCGGGAACTTTTCCAGTTAATTCTAGTTGAATTAAAGTAATGGTTCCATCTTCAAAAGTTACTTTAGCCGTTGTGTCTAAATCTTCTGGTACAAATCCGGCTTCAGATAATAAAAAGCTTAACTGCATTGTAAAACATCCAGAATGTGCCGCTGCGATTAATTCTTCAGGGTTTGTTCCAACACCTTGTTCGAAACGGGTTTTAAAAGATAATTGTGCATTATCTAAAGTTGTGCTTTGAGTACTAATGGTTCCTTTTCCTTCCATTCCAGTACCTTTCCAGTTTGCGTTTGCTCTTCTTGTAAATTTCATGATTTCTATTTTTTAAAGTTATTTTTTAAGATGATCAAATCATTTCTTTGATTTTGATGAGACAAAGGTATAATGAAGGTTGTTATTAATCAAATTAATAATTTTTATTGTTTATAAAAATAAATTATAATGTTAGGTTTTAAAGGGCATAACAAAATTTTTACTGATAAAATTTTTGTTATGGTAAATTGTAAATATTTAAGAAAGAAGGATCATTTATATAATATTTGGTTTCAAGTTAGAATTTGAAACCAACTAAACGATTGATTTTTAGTTTTATATCTTCTGTAAATTTAATTTTATTCAAAACAATTTTAAAGGAATACCCCTGAGAATAAATTTTTAATGAATAATCTAACTTTTAAATTTATGAAAAAAGCTTTTCTAATACTTGTAGTTTGTTTAAGTTCAGTTTTGTTCTCCTGCAAAAAAGATAAAACTACAGATCAGCCCAATACAGACAATGTAAAGTCAGATACCGCTGATACTACATTAATTGCAGATAACGGCTGGCCTCGTGAAGCCGAAAATAACGGTACAAAACTCGTTTATTATCAGCCTCAGGTCGATGACTGGAAAGATTATAAAGAAATTACAGCCCGTGTTGCCTTTTCTTTAACCCCAAAAGACGGCAAACAGGTTTTGGGCGTAGCTTCTTTACAAGCCGAAACATTGGTAGATAAAGATAACCGAAGTGCTTTTATTAAAAACCTTCAGGTAACCGATGTCCGATTTCCCGCTCTGGACAAAAAGAAAGTTCCCGAAATGGAAAAACTCTTTAAAGAAACACTGCCCGTAAGCGGTGATCCTATTTCGGTAGATCGTATTCTGGCAGATTTAAGCGCAACCAAAAGTCCGGCGAAAGGAATTACAGCTAAAAATGATCCTCCGGCAATTTTTTACAGCACAAATCCGGCAGTTTTGTTGATCGTGCAGGGTGAACCCGTTTTAGTGCCTGTAGAAAAAACAGATATACAATATGTAGTAAATACAAACTGGGATTTATTTTTTGATAAAACAGCAAAAGAATATTCTCTGCTGGCTGAAAATGTCTGGCTGACTTCAAAAAAATTAGATGGTAAATGGGTTAAAACCGCCAAACTGCCTGCCGGTCTCATTAATCTGCCAGCCGGACAAAATTTTGATGATGTAAAAAAAATGATTCCGCCACCTTCAACCGGAACAGCACCAGAAGTTTTCTACAGCAATAAACCTGCTGAATTAATTGCCGTAAACGGAAATCCAAAATTCATTAAAATCGATGGAACCAAATTGATGTACATAGACAATACCGAAAATGATGTTTTTGCTGACGAAGCCAATGGACAGTATTATGTATTATTATCCGGAAGATGGTTTAGTTCTAAAGAATTAACAGGACCGTGGAAATATGCCGGAAACAGCCTTCCTGCTGATTTTGCCAAAATTCCTAAAAATTCACCGCGTGCTAATGTATTGTCGTCTGTTCCCGGAACACAGGAAGCCAAAGATGCCGTAATGCTATCGCAGGTTCCTACAACGGCCATTTTAAAAAAATCTGATGCCGAAGCCAAAGTAAAAGTAAACTACGACGGAGCGCCTCAGTTTAAACCTATTGAAGGTACAAAAATGCAGTATGCAAGCAACACCCAGGAAAAAATTATAAAAGTAGGCGATTTGTATTATTTATGTTTTCAGGCCGTTTGGTTTATGTCGACAAGTCCTAACGGACCTTGGAAAACCTGTGATTCTGTTCCGAAAGAAATTTATACCATTCCGCCGAGTTCACCTGTGTATAATGTGACATACGTTACACAAACGACAACCGATACTACTGTAGAAAGCAGTACAACAGCCGGTTATTTTGGGGCTTTTATTATTGGTGCAACGGTAGGCGCAATATTAACGTATGGTACAGGATGGTATTATCCGCCTTATGTGTATTATGGCGGAATGTATCCTATTTATCGTCCGTGGCCGTATGCCTATGGAGGAGGAGCAGTTTACAATCCGTGGACGGGTGGTTATGCTGTCGGAAGACGTGTGTACGGACCTTATGGTGCGGCTGGAACTTCGGCCTGGTACAATCCCGCAACAGGAAGATACGGACGCTCTGCAAGTGTTCAGGGATGGTATGGCGGTAGAACTGCTGCAAGTACCTACAATCCGTGGACGGGAAATTATGTCAGAACCAATCAGGGACATAATGCGTATGCACAATGGGGACATTCTGCTGCCACAAATGGCAATCAATGGGCGCAGACAGGACATATTACAACCAGACGCGGTACTGCAATTGGCTATGAAACTTCTGGCGGAAATAAAGGCGTAATTACACATCGTAGAGGCGGAGGAACCACAATTCATACCAACAATAATGTATATGCTGGTCATGACGGACATGTCTATAAAAGAGATGCTAACGGAAACTGGAGCCATTATAACAATGGAAACGGCGGCTGGACTCAAGCAGGAACTTTAGGTTCATCCAAAAAATCAGGTGAAGACATTCAGCGTAATAAACCGAATCAGGGATTGGGTGCAAATGAAGCAGGAGAGAGGATTCAGCGTGATAACTTGCCGAAACCGGAACAAAACCTAGGCGGTGAAACCCGATTAGGAGACAGAACCCAGCGCGATAATTTCCCTAAAGCAGATCAAACTCTCGGACAACCAAATAAGCCTCTTGGCGAAGCCGGACGTCCAGACATTACAAAAGATCTCGACCGCTCAGCTTTTTCAAGAGACCGTGGAGAGTCGCAAACCCGAAATTTCCAAAACTTCCAGCATCAAGGTGGTTTTGGCGGCGGAGGCTTTAGAGGTGGCGGCGGTTTTAGAGGCAGAAGATAGATAAAAGCAAAAGGTTAAATGAACAAGTTGTGAGATGTAAATGCTTTAACCGCAAAGCACGCAAAGTTTTTTACTCATAAGGCTTTGTAAAAGCGCAAAGATTGCAAAGCTATATGCTGAAAAACTTTGCGAACTTTTGCGTTCCCGATAGCTATCGGGATAGCGAACTTTGCGGTTAAACTATTCGCATTTCAACTTGAAACAAAACAATTTGGATTTTAAATATTGAAATTTAAATCTTTAGATTTTTCCTATATTTAACATTCAAAAAATCAGACAAATGAACTATAACAAACTTTTACTTTGTCTTTTATTTACAATGCAGACAGCATTAGGACAAACCAACCCCGACATTAGTTTAAAACAATTAAGCAAACAGCATCAGTATGCTAAAATGGATAGTTTGAACAATAAGGAAAAAGGCAAAGATTATTATTTCTATAAAGGACTATATGCCAATGTCTGCAATAAACCCAAATTGTCAAACCAGTATTTGGACAGTTTGAAAAACAACGAACTTACCAATAGTTACGAATTTGCGAAGCTGAAAAATGATAACTATATCAAACTCTTTAATTACAATTTAGCTTATACGGCTTCTAAAGTTTTGACGCTTAAATTTCAAAAACAGTATACCGAAGACGAACTTCAGGACGAATTAAACACACAGCGAATCTGGCAGACTTTACGCAATACACGCTCACAGACAATTGATAAATTTTCTACAATTTCAGTTGCTGCGGTAAAAGACAAAGCAGGTTTAATTACAACCGAAGTTAAAGCAAACGATACACTTTGCAGTTTTGTTTTTGATACCGGAGCAGGAATCAGCTGTATTACCGAAAGTGTGGCGAAGAAAATGGGAGTTAAAATTCTGCCGGATAATAATATTTCGGTGGCGAGTTTTACGGGACAAAAAAATAAAGTTCGTATAGGCGTAGCACCCGAAATTAATTTAGGTGAATTGAAAATTCATAATGCCGTGTTTTTAGTATATCCTGATAAGGCATTTACGTTTGCAGACGGCGCTTATGTCATTAACGGAATTATTGGTTTTCCTATAGTAAAAGAGTTAGGAACGATTACGATTGAAAAAGATAAACTTACCTTTTCTAAAGAATTAGAGACCAATACAACCGAAAAAAACTTATTTGTAGACGAACTCAGAGCGATTGTAATGCTTACGTATAAAGGCAAAACCCTGCCGTTTAATTTTGACAGCGGAGCAAAAGAAAGTCTTTTCAACAAAGCGTTTTACGAAACCTTCAAAACTGATCTTGACCGCATGGGTGCTTTAGAAACCTCTAAATCCTCCAGCGCTGGCGCAGAAGTGGTTTCTACAGAAGTTTTGGTTTTAAAAGACCAGCAACTCTATCTTGGAAAAAAACTAATTCAACTCCCAAAAATGGAAATCGACCAAAAGAACTATGGCGTTTATGGAGAAGTTAATTTTGGAAATATTGGGCAGGATGTATTGGGACAATTTGAAAAGGTTGTGATTAGTTTTGATGGTAATTATTTGAGGTTGGAGGATTAGGTTCTTTTGAATTTTTCTTTTGAATTTTTCTTTTGATGGTCTTATTTGGACTTTTAGGAAAATCACAGATTTTTTTCAGCCTAAAAAAAGTTTTGATATTTTTTAACTTCCATTGGTAATTTTGATTCCAATATTTTTTGGTTTACAGTTTTTCCTTTTGAATCTATTTTAAAGCAAAAATTGATATATCCATTTCCAATAGTTGAATATGAAAAGTTGTATGCTTCAAAAATCAAAACTTTAAAATTGCCTTTTTCAATAAGACTTATTTTGTTTGGGATTAAATTGCTAAAATTTGAATTTCTAAAATCTTTAATAATTTGATTATTTATCTTAAATACTGTATTCTGATTAGTGTTTATCGCATTTTTAATTTCATTTCCTATTTTTTGATCTACGCATTTTTGGGTAACTACATTTTCAGTCTTAATAAGAACATCGAAATCAACATTTTTTAGCTTTTCATGTACCTTAAAAATACTTACCGAATCATTGATCGAAATTCTGCAAGGCTCAATCTTCTTTTGAGTTAAAGTATAATTTTCAGCTTTATTTTGGGAATGTATTAAGTTCACAAAAAAGCTGAATAATAATATTAATGTTTTTTTCATAAATAACTTTAAATCTATTTTTAGGATAATATACTTAGAGATAAAAACTTTAATAATTTTTCCCAAAAAGACAGCCTTTCATTGTTAGGATTAATAATAATTTTTCCACATACAAAACATTCTACTTTTAATTTATTGTAATCTTTACCTGTAGCTCTTTGATACAGACTAGCAAATTCATTTTCAGCATTAAAATGTGTAATGGGAATATGCCATTTGACATCATAAGCAAACATTTTGTCTGAACCGCATCTCTTACATATTAAGAACTCTTTATTGGAAGTAATTTCATCTTTATCTATTAAGGAAAAAAGTTGAGACTTTGTTATTTTTCTCTTATACTCAATATATTTTAATATATCTGTTTGTGTCGTTTTGACATAAGTTGGAACCTTAAATTTTAAAAAATATGCAAGTTCTTTATCAGTTAATTGATTTAAAATATATTCTATTTTTTCATTCATAAGTTACCAATTGATTTTTTTGTTGAGTGATAAGAACTCTCCTTAAATCAAGGAGGCTTTAAAGAGTCATTAACGTAGTTTAATTTTCAAGTTTTTTTATTTTTCCTTTATTAATTGATTAAAGGGATCAACTTAATTGTATCTCCAAATTTTAAATTAAAAGTTTTTAAAATCCCCTTTTCCTAATCTATTTACCAGGAAATCCTATTCCAGCTTTATTCCATATTTCTTCATCTAACAAAACACCATTTTTATCATATTTTCTAATCTCAGTTTTAGCAGGAGTTTCAATTGTTATTTTTTTTTCACCATTTGCTGTAATCAATACTACTTCAATAGTGTTTCCACAATAATAAACATCACTATCGGTAATTAGATTACAGTTGAATCGTACATAGTAGCTTTATATATAAATCCATCTCTAACGAGGTATTTAGTTGTAAATATTTCACCACGCTTTATAAACTTTTCATCAAGTTTTCCGTCAATTTTGCCAGCCTTATTTACTGAAAATTTTGTAAAAAAATCATCGTATTTAATTATATAATTCCCTTCTTTTAATATTGTGTCTCGGGCAAGATCATAGCGGTTTTTATATTTAGTGGCTACAACAGAAAATTTAAAAGTTACTGAATTAGGTTTAACCTGAAAATTCTCTTTATTTAAAGGTAAATATTCAATATTTTTTTCTTGAGAGAAAACGAACTGTTGTGTTAAAAGCACAAAGGCAACTATAAATTTCATATTTTTTAGTCTAATTTATTTTGCTTAATTGTTGTTGTTAATTCTGTTTAGTAGGGCGGTAAATTTTACATAGCTTTTTACCAATTGATTTTAATTTTTGTTGGTTTATAAATTTCCTCGCCCTTTTTTCTCGTTGTAATAATTACAGTATCCCCCACTTTTCTCAAGTCGTTTAAAATGAAAGAGTTTTCTTTTCGAAATTGATTGTAAGAAACTAATTTTATTGTGTCACCTAATTTAAAATCTTCTAATGATTTATTTATATTATACCGTTTTAATAATTCTCGAGCATAATTCTTTGATATTAAATGATTCTTTTCTCTAAGAATAATTCTAAGTGGTTTTTCTACTGATAAATAAAACTTTAAATTATTTATTGGCTTATTATTACTAATAAACATTTCAAATTCTGAAATTTGCATTAAATTCTTTTGATTAATTACGTAATATAAATTAATGGATTCTAAAGAAGAGTCATATGTTTCAATTTCAAACTCTGCTGGAATATTAATTGAGACACTATCTTTTGCATCTATTTTTTTTAGATTTGGAGTAATAGTAACTATTTGATCTGAAACAATTTGTTTAATGGTAATGTATTCTTTTTTTTTGCAGGAATTTATAGTGCAAATTGTAAAGGCTAACAAAATTATTTTTTTCATTTTATTATTTATAAGTTAATAAATATGCATTCAATTATTGTTGCTTCTTCATCTCAATCTTTTTGTTTTTGTTTGTAATAAAAAATTATGTAAGAGGGAGAAGATGAAAAATTATTGTTTTCTCTTTGTAAGTTTTGTAGATCATCTATTTTTTTTATTTCTCCTTTAAGTAATTTATCAAGTATAATTTGATTTATTTCTAAAAAATTATATCCATATCTACTGTCTTTTCCAGCATTAGTTAATATAAAATCATTTCCATTCTTTTAAATAAATCCCTTGTAATGAATAATCGATATCAATGTATTCATTACAACTTATTAGTAATTGAAAAATTAATATTAAACTAAAATACCTCAATGTAATCATAATGTTTTGTATAAATAATTGATTAAAATAGTTCATTTTATTTTTCTTCCTAACGATGAAGGAATTTCCAAACTTCTAGAATCATTATTCACTTTATGGCCATTTACCATGATTGATTTTATTGTGTTAGAAATAAAATATTTACGAGCTAATGTAAAAGTTTTAACAATCGTATCTTTAATATTTTCAATGTTTGTTATCTTGTATTCAAGACTATCATCAATAATGAGTTTTACATCATAATTAATTTTATCATTATTCTTAAAATTGGGAATAAATTCTCTGAGTTTAGTAGAATTAGGAGTTGTGATTTTGTTATTAAATTTATCATATTGAGTATAACATTGAATTTCAAAATCTGTATTCGTTTCGATCAAAGTTTTAAAATTGGAATTTTTATTATATTTTTTAAAAATTATTTTTTTTGGACATATTGAAGAGTTCCATTCCAGAAGATAAATAGAATGAAAAGCATTATTATCATCGTAATATTCATTATTATTACATCTAATAAATAAAAAACTTATAAATAGAATACTAATAAACTTCAATGTATCCATAATAATTAGATTTAAATGATTCGACATCAATACTGTAAGGAGAGTATAGAAAATTATATTTTGAAGGAACTTCTTTTTTGTCCCTTGACTGTGGGAGATAATCATTTTTAAAATCCAATCCCCAAGTATAAATATTAAAATGTACAAATTTATTGTCGCCTACTTCTAGAAAGTTTAATCCTCCTTCATAAACAACCCAATGCGAATTTGTAGTTAGATTTTTAGGATTGTAACTTGAAACATCTTCAATCATATCAGAATCTATCATCATTAAAATAGTATGTCCTGCATTGTATTTTTTATTAATTGTTTGAAGTTCTAATAAATCAGAATTAGAAACATAATCATGAGCTTTTGCTCCAATTCCTTTTTTATCCTTAATAGATAATAAATTTAACCCAAATGATTCTGCATTTGCATAGCCTGCTACTTCTTTGCACATTCTAGTAAGCATATCAGGCCAGTTAACAGCTTTTATCATATCCATATCACTATTTTCAAAACCGTTATAAACAAACTGATCATTTAAGCTTTCTCCGCTTCGGGTGGTTGCCAATACTATCCAGTCAATTTCCTGCATTCCCATAGATTTGTAATTAGCATCTGTAGTTTTGGTTTCATACATGCTTAAAGCTTTTTCATGAGGCTTTATAATATAAGTATCTATTTTGTATTGTCCTGTTCTAAACAATTGCTTTGCCAACTTTTCATAAGCTTTTGGATCACGTTTTATCATGATATAGAACAAAGCTGCCATTCCACAAAGTGAACTATATTCTTGGCTTATTTTCCAAGGATCTTTAACGCGATCTTTTATTTGCTGATGTATTTTTAATCTATTAAACCATCTAAAGCGATTATGCATCCATTCTTTATATTCAGCTTCAGTTTCTGGATTACTTACATAGGCACGAACATAAATATAGCGTCCACACATATCTTCGTCATTCAGTGTGATTTTTACAGAATCTCCTTTTGCAGAAAGAGGTATTTCGAGCCACTTGTTTTGAGAAAGGCTGTGATATTTTAGCATCCATTTAATCTCTGACAGATTTACGGGAGGATTTTTTATATAACTTTTCACTTTGAAATGATAGGTATTGCCAAAAATCATTCCGGGCTGAGATTTATCTGATTTAGCATTATCAGATCCCTGATCTAAAGCTGTTAAAAGCTCAATTTCTTTAACAGCTCCTTCTATTATTTTTATTGGCGGATCTTCTGGTTCGCCATAACTGTATTCTGGAGCATAATAATTAATGCTTCCTTTTGAATTTATTTCAACTCCTTCTTTGGCATACATTCTTGTCGTACCGCCTACTTTGGTTGTAATATTTCCTTTTACTCTTAAATTAAATGACATAGTATTTATTTTTCTTCGGTTATGATAAAAGTTAAAAAGTCGATAACATGAAACTGATCATCTGCATAAAAAGTTTTATTGGCGATTTCCTGAATATCTTTTTTAGGCATCATTAACATTCTTGTTCCGTCTGATCTTCTTATTTCGTCTCCATAGTTTTTTAATACAAAATGTTCAAAATTAATTCTAATCTGCTGAGGTGAACTTGTCATGTAATTACCAAAAGGATCGTCATAACTAACTTCTCCATTATCGTTTACCATAAAAGACGCTTTATTTTTTGTATTACGATAAATCCAAACACTTCCGTCAGGTTTAAGTGTTAAGTCTACTCCGCCAACTGTTTTTATCATAACAAATTAATTTTGGGTAGTATTTTCACTGCTGTTATTTTTAATATTCTTTTTTGAATGTATTTCGTAAGATTCTTCACTACTGGAAGTTATTGTTCCATTACTGGCAGTATTATAATCTTTTTTAATATCAGAGTTATGATCTCCTTCAACATTAGCATTGTAATCTCCTATAACATTTAAGATTTTATTACCTCCAACACTCGTATCTAAAATCCCTCCAACCTGTAAAGTTTTGTTTATGCCCGCAGTTTCGAGAATATTAGTTCCCGCTTTTACCGTAATACTTTCCGTTGCCTCAAAAACAATATTTTTAGCTCTAATGGTAAAAGTTTCCGGCGTTGTGGCATTTATGTTTTTGTTCTCTTCGTCTAGATGAATTTCATTTCCGCTAGGGTCAGAAAGCCAGATTCCTGCTTTTTCGACGAATTTGAGCATTTGCCCAAATCTCATTTTTAAACCTTTAATTAAATTTTTGGGATCAAAAAAATCTGGTTTTTCCATTCCGTTATAGAAACAGGCAGATACGTACGGACAGTCGGTATTACTGCCTTCAAAACTTACCTGAACTTCTTCGCCAATTTCGGGTTTGAAATAATTTCCTTTTCCTGAACCTCCGTACGATTGTGCAACACGCATCCATTCGCTTTTAGAAGCATAAGTATACCAATTGTACTGTACTTTTACACGTCCGAGTTTTTCGGGGTCATTGTTATCAATTACTTTAGCCGACTGACTTTCGGCAGCAGCAAATGCATTTACATTAGTATAATGCGGCGCGGCAACATCGGCAGGAATGGCTTTGAATTCGCAGGTGTAATTTCCGTTTACTTCAGAGCGGTGTACAATTTCAATTGCCAGTAAATGATGTTCTACGGTTTTGTTTTCTATGGTAAAAGTCTGGCCTAAACCTATAGGCAGGTAGGAGGTACCGCTGTAAAATATGCTGTTGGCATCGTGCCCGGCTGTCTGCATTTTTACCATTTCTTCAATATCTTGTTTGTTTTGGGCATTGTTGGTATAAGCACCGTTTTCTAATCCCGGACGAACAATATAAGGTTGTTTAAAATTGGCAATAGAAGCAAACCTGTCCCTGCTTCCTTGTGAAGTTTTTTCGGCACCGTTTTTTAAATTAGACGCAGTAGTATAATCGTAACCGCTGAATGAAGTTTTTTGCGAAACCAAATTGGCTTCGATACTAAAGTTATGAAGCGAGGATTCGTTTATAAGCCTGATGTTGGTATTTTTAATTTTTCCGAACTGCATGCGCATTCCGTCAAAATAAAACCATTGCGCATAACGTTGAGAAAGACGCTTAAGGAAATCAAAATTGGTTTCGTTATACTGGGTTTTAAATTTAAATTCTTTTGTATAAGTAGGAACAATAGATTCGCGCTGATAGAATTCTCCAGAACTTTCTTCGGCAAAAATTTCGAGTCCAATTTGCTGTAGATTTTTTTCAAGGAATATTCGGGATTTTGGCATGTCGTCAAGCGTAATGGTATGACTGATTCCCGAAACCTGAAGTCCGGCCGGGCTTCCGTCTTCGTCTAGAGAACCTAATTTTGTAATTCTTCCTTTAGACATGAGCCTGATGCCATTTACTTTGAAGGTAAAAATTACTTCACTGCCTATATAATTACTAAATGCTTTTTCTTGATCCTGAGGTTCTATAATAGGTTTTCCGGTATACTGCCAAAAGAAAGAAAAATGGTGATGATCGGCCATTTTTTGAGACAGTTGAAGATTGTAATAAATAACATTTTGAGAAAAACCTTCTATCGTAATTTGTACTTGTTCTGAAAAATGTGACATGGTTTGGTGTATAAAAATAAGTTTGATTTAGTTAAGTGAAATCCATTTTTTAGAAAAGTCGGCATCTCCAAAAACCAGTTGCTTAGCCGTTAATTCCATTGAAATAAGCATTGGGGTTTGGGTTGTACTTTTAAATTCTTCGTTATAAGAAATGCAGTAGGCTTTATCAAAAGTTAATTCCCTCATTTTGCTCATGGCATCTCTTCTAAAAAAAATAATTTTGCCGTTTTTGGTTAAATCACCGCTTAACATCCAGGATAAAAAACTGGTGCTTTGGCTGGCCTCGATACTTATTTTTATTGTGCCTCCTTTGGCGTTTCCAACGGGTTTATTTAATCCGTCAATTTTCTGCCAGAATTTTATATTAAAATCAAGCACATTAAATTCTTCTCCGTCAATTTGTAGTTTTGCTAAAAAGCTCATTATTTATTTTTTGATTTGATACAATAGATTGTTATTCCAGATTCTTTTGAAGAAAAGAATTAGAATATTTCGTAATATTTGTAGTTGGATTTTCTACGAAATAGGTATTCGAAGAATTTGTTATGCAGTATTGGCTATAAAATTATAGGGAAGTGAATTACAAAATATACCCCTAAACGGCATAAAAGTATCAGAATAAGCTTTTTTTTAGTTTTCAGCTTTGGGAAGATTTAATCAAAAAGACGGTTTTTGACAAAAAAACAAAACCCTCAATCTTTTTAAGATCAAGGGTTTTAATTTGAAATGCAGTATAATTTTATTCTACATCCAGATAAGGATTTAAAATTTCGGCTAGTTCATTGAGCCAGTAAAAGCTGTTTTCGAGTTTGGGTATTTCTTGATGCAGGGTTTCGTTTTCTCTTATTAAACTTAACGAAAGAACAAAATTTACCTGCCTTAAAGCTTTTGCCATTTGTTCTGGCGTTACGGTTTGATTAAAGAAATTGGTAAGCCTGATTTCGGTTTCTTTAGAAAGGGTTTTGGTACTCATAATCTTAACTTTATGGAAATGAAACCCGCGTGACTTAGGTGTCCTACGCTGTTAAGAGAGCGTTGCAGTTGTTTCCAATACCGCCACCATACCACACGGGCAAACTTTTTTTCTGATATCATATCTTAACTATTAGGACTGTAAAGATATCAAAAATGTTTTTAATTGTAAGAAAAATATTTCTTTTAAGTTTTTGTCTTTAAATCAAATTTCCAGAAAATTCTCTTATGAAAATGAGTGCTAGCCCTGATTGTAACGACATCCTTTTGTGGTGGGGTTCACCACAAAAGATATAGTGAAAAGCAGGAATCAGCTCCTTAAAAATCAAATACGAAGATATGAAATGGAAATGAAAACCTAGGCTTGTATAATACTCAAAATGGTTTTTGGAATTTCGGCAAAAGCCTCAAAAGAATAAGGTTTTATAAGATAGGCTTTTACGCCCAGATCGTCGCATTTTTCTTTGTATGAGGGATTTATACTTGTAGAATATACAAAACAGGGAATGTTTTTTAAGTCTGAGTTGTTTAAAATTTGTTGTAAGGCTTCTATGCCATCGACAATAGGCATGTTAATGTCGGTCAGGATTACGTCTGGGCTTTCGTTTGATGCGTTTTTTAGGTAATTGAGCAGTTCTTCACCATTGGCTACAAGGCTTACTTTGCCAAAATTGGGGTTTTGGTTGAAGGTTTCGCAGATAACGTCAGCGTCATCAAAGTCATCTTCTGCGATTATGATATGCAGGTTGTTTTTTTGTGGCATTTTATACAATTGGAAAGTAAAGATTAAATGTTGTGCCTTCGTTGAGCGTGCTTTCGACGGTTATGTTTCCGGAGTGGTTTTCCATAATTTTTTTACAAATTGCAAGGCCAATTCCGTTTCCTGAATATTCGTTTCGGGCGTGAAGGCGCTGAAAAATGGTAAAGATTTTAAGAAGATGGCTCGACTCCATGCCAATTCCGTTGTCTTTTATTTGAATCTTTACAAATTTAGCATTTTGATTTGGCATTTCAACATTTAAATTTTCGGCCTGGTAAATTTCTATAAACGGCGCAACGGCTTCTTTGCTGTATTTTATGGCGTTGGTAATGAGGTTGCCAAAAAGCTGGCGGATTTGAACTTTAGAGGCTTTTATGGCGGGAAGTTTTCCTATTTGAATTTCGGCTTTTTTATCGGTAATTATAATTTCGAGATCTTCGATGACTTCGGCAATTATCGAAGCGAGATTAATTTCGGTTCGTTCTTCCTGCGCGGTGTGCGACGAATACTGCACCAAATCATCAACCAGTGAATTCAATCGCAAGGCCGATGATTTTAGAACGTTCATTGATTTGGCATCGGTTTCAGAAAGATAACTTCCGTCGATTCTGTCATTGTGCATTACAATTTTTCGGAGCGGTTCTTTTAAATCGTGCGAGATTACGTGAATAAACTCTTCGAGATTGGTGTTGATTCGGTTTAACTCTTTGATTTTTTCTTCTAATTCTTCTTGATGACGAATTAAAGCTTCTTCGTGTTTTTTCTTTTCGGTTAAATCTGTAATTACGATTCCAATGGCTTCTACGGAGGGTTCGAGATCGGTTAAGGCGATATAAGCCGGAAAAGTTTTTTTTTCGTTATTGGATTTAAAAAAGATTTCGTGTGTGGCGATTCCGTATCGAAGCGCCTGAATAATCTGTACAAACTGCGTGGGATTATCAAAATATTCGTTTAAATACGTCCCTATAATCTGCTCTGAAGGAATGCCGACCAGTTCTGAAAAATAGTCGTTGCAATACAATATGAGTCCGTTGCGCGAAATACTAAGCGCACCCTGCCGGAACTTTTCTATAAGAAGACGGTACGTATAATCTGCCGTTTCCAGAGAATAAAGTTCAGGAACTCCATTGTTATTCACTACCAAAGCATCTACATCTCCTTGTTTTATGGCATTGACGATGCTGTTAGATTCATAAAGTTCTTCCTTTAATGATTCTATTTCTGCGAGTAATGATTCTATATTTATTTCTTTGCTCTTCAAACTATGCGCCTATATTTAGTATATATAAAACCTTTTCTTTATCTGACAGATCTCCCAGTATGATTCTTTTGGGTTCTGGATAAACTTTGATTAATGTTGGGATTGCCACAATTTGATGAATTACGGCTTGTTCCTTATCACGGCTTATATCTATTATTTCTAATTCATAATTATTGTTTAGATAAGTGTCGCATATTTTGCGTAAATTCTCGATTGCATGTCCTGATTTAACAGACATACCTGAAACAAAAAGCATGAATTTGTGTTTGGTTGTACTTGTGCCATCAGATGAATCTTCCATAATTAGGTGTTTATAGGTTTAATATTAAGACCTACAAGAACTCTTTCTTCATTAGAAAGGTCACCAATGATTTTACGTATTGGCTCAGGAAATTTTCTCACCAAAGTTGGTACAGCCAAAATTTGATCGCCTTCTGCCAATTGCGGATTCTTCAGCAAATCGATAATCTCGATGCTGTATTTTCCTTTTAAATGTTCTTCGGCGTACTTTTTTATGTTTTCAAGCGCCTTGATCGATTTTGGCGTTTGGCCTGCTATATAGAGCAATAATTGCCATTCGGCTACTTCTTTTTTCATTTTAATTTTCTTTTTTCTTAGAAGACAGTTTTTCCTGCAATTCTTCTGTTGCTTTAAGGATACTCAGTTCTTCTTCTGCCGATTCAAATTCGGTTCTCAACGCTTCAATATTGGCTTCAAGAACTTTGCGTTTGCGTTCAATCTCTCTGTCTTTTCGGCTGATTTCATTTTGCAGCTTAATATCAGAAATGGTTTTCTTAAACTGATGTGATTTTCTGGCTGCTCCGGTTAGGATTCCCTGTGGACCTAATTCTACATCCAATAATTCAATTCCTTTATTAGTGATCACAAATTCTCTGACCTGGTTAGAATGTCCCATTCCTCTGGCTTTGATAATAAAAATGCCGCGGTTTCTTTCGCCAACGCCTTCCATATCACGAACGGTAATCCAGGTATCGACTAGTGACGATACAGATTCTTCGGCCAAATCTGGTCTGAAATTGTCCGTTTGTTTGTTTAAAGACGTAAACATCGCCGTAATATTATTGGCTTTTAGCATATCAATCAACCTTACGAGCATAGAACGAACTTCGTGTTCGCTTCCTACCGAAATAAGGTTACTAATAGGATCAATAATAATAGTGGTTGGTGCAAATTCTTTTATCATTTTGCGAAGGGTAAGCAAATGCAGTTCAAGACCGTTTAACGACGGACGTGAAGAGTGTATTTGCAAAATGCCTTTTTTGATGTGTTTATCGAGATCAATACCAATTGATTTCATGTTGCGAACCAATTGATGCGGTGATTCTTCGAAAGCGAAATAAATCGTTTTTTCGTTCTTTTCGCATTGTTCGTTGGCAAAATAGCAGGCAACGGTAGTTTTTGCTGTTCCGGCAGTTCCAGATATTAAAATGTTGCTTCCGCGATAGAATCCGCCGCTGTTAAACATTTCGTTTAATCCGGGAACTCCTGTAGAAATAATATCAGATGAAACTTCGTTATCGAGTTTTAATGATGTAATAGGAAGTACCGAAATACCTTCTTCATCAATTAAAAACGGATATTCGTTTGTTCCGTGTGTAGAACCTCTGTATTTTACAATGCGGAGTCTTCTGGTCGAAACCTGCTCTATAACACGATGATCGAGAACAATAACACAGTCAGAAACGTATTCTTCTAATCCCTGACGGGTTAAGGTTGCTTCGCCGCGTTCGCCTGTAATAACCGCTGTAACGCCTTTTGTTTTAAGCCAATGAAATAATCTTCGTAATTCGGCTCTCAGTATTGCCTGATTGTCAAGACCTGCAAATAAAGATTCGATGGTATCCAGAACAACACGGGTTGCTTTTATAGAATCGATCGCATGACCTAATCGTATAAATAAGCCGTCAAGATCGTATTCTCCCGCTTCTTCAATTTCTGATCTTTCTACGCGAACATGATCTACTACAAGCTTTTTATCTTTTTTAAGCTGCTCAAGGTCAAAACCAAGAGATTTTACATTTAAAGTAAGATCATCTGAAGGTTCTTCAAAGGACATGAAAACTCCGTTTTCATTATGATCTGTAATTCCTTTAATAAGGAACTGCATTGACATTAGTGTTTTTCCACAGCCGGCACCACCGCAGATTAAAGTAGGGCGCCCTTTTGGGAAACCACCTTCTGTAATCTCGTCTAGTCCGTCAACGCCCGTAGGAGTCTTTGGGAATATAAAATGATGTGATTTTGTTTTTTCCTGCACGATAATAAAATTCAGTATTATCTCAAATATACGTTTTCTTACAGTATTTACAATGAATTCTGACTAAGATTTAACAGCTGTTTAATGAAGTTTTAAAAGTAAATTAAGAAAAAACGACTAAAAATATCAATATATCGGAGAATTTTAACCAAATAATTGCAAAATTGTTCTAAATATTTAACACTAATTTTTCTGTTTTGCCTGAAATTGATTTTTGACAATATTTAAATGTTAAAATCGACTTTCCAGTATACTCAATGATACCGTTAAAAAAGCAATAGCTTTTGCAATTTAACTTTGTCCCGTTAATTTAAAACATATAAAAATGGACAATTTAAAAGATAAAACAGCCGTAATAACAGGTGGAAACAGCGGTATAGGATATTCTACAGCAAAACTGTTAAAAGAAGAGGGAGCGCAAGTTATTATTACCGGAAGAAGAAAAGAAGCAATCGAAAAAGCAGCACTGGAATTAGGCGTTACGGCAATAACAGCAGATCAATCGAGTATTTCTGATATTGAAAGTCTGGCTTTAAAAGTTAAACAGGATTTTGGTAAAGTAGATATTCTTTTCATCAATGCTGGAATTGCCGGATTAGGTAATATCGAACAAGCATCAGAAGAACAATTCGATAGTATTATGAATGTGAATTTTAAAGGTGCTTATTTCACATTAAGCCGATTTATTCCGATTTTAAATGATGGTGCTTCGGTTGTTTTTCTTTCTTCAAATACTGCCAGTATGCCAGGACCGGAATCTTCGGTTTATTCTGCAAGTAAGACTGCTTTGAATTCAGTTATGAAATCAGCTGCTTTAGAATTAGCGCCTAGAAAAATCAGAGTGAATTCTGTTAGTCCGGGACCAACTCAAACGGAGGTTATGAAGAAAGTAGGTTTAGACGAAGCCACTGTAAATGGTATTATGGATATGGTGGTAGAAAAAGTGCCGTTAAAACAAATGGGTAAAGCCGAAGACGTTGCCAAAATGGTTTCTTATGTAAGCAGTGATGCAGCAAAATTCATTACCGGAGCAGATTTTATTATGGACGGCGGAATGGTGTTAGCTTAATGGTGAATTGTGAATTATTAATTGTGAATTATTAATTGTGAATTGAGATTTAACCGCAAAGCGCGCTAAGGTTTACGCAAAGGTCGCAAAGTTATTACACAGATAGCTTTGCGATCTTTGCGCTTTTATAAAGCCTTACAAGCCAAAAAAAAACTTTGCTCCCGATAGCTATCGGGATTGCGGTTAAGTTATTCTCATTTCAAACTCATAACTCATAATTCATAATTCATAATTCAAAACTCCTAACTTCAAGACTGTCCATTTCAGCCTAAAGTTCGTCCGTTTGGACTGTTTTCTCATTTCGTAAGAAGGGTTACCGTTCTACTTTTGAAACAGAAATTAACAACAACAAAATAATTTAAATCAAAAGTTATGGAAACTAAAAAACAAAAAACATGGGTAATAATCGCCATTATCATTTTAGGAATAATCGCTTTTTTAATCCCGAATCAAATCGCAGCACAAACCGGAATAAAACGCACTGATTTACAAAAACACAATTTAAGCATTCCGGGAAGAGAAACCGTTCAGGCCAAAATTGATTTTGACGTACATACCGCTTTCGGAAAACATTCACATCCGGGAGAAGAAATCATTTACGTATTAGAAGGTTCACTTGAATATGAAGTGGAAGGCCAGGCGCCCATAACCTTAAAAGCAGGAGAAGTACTTTTTATTCCGGCTGGAGTAATTCACTCAGCTAAAAATAATACGAACTTAAAAGCATCAGAACTGGCAACATATATAGTAGAAAAAGGAAAACCGGTTTTGGTTATGAAAAAGTAGTTTTAGGTTTCAGGTTTCAAGTTGAAATGCGAATAGGTTTAACCGCAATCCCGATAGCTATCGGGAGCAAAGTTTTTTTTCTCTCGCAGATTCTGCAGATTTAGCAGATTATTTTTGCTGAATTCATTGCAAATAATTTTAATCCGATCTGCCCAATCTGCAGAATCTGCGTGAAAAAATCATTTTAATCCTCATAATCTGTGGCTAAAAAAACATTGCAGTTAGAGTATTACGGTTAAAATATGAGGATTTGAAAACTCATAATTCAAAACTCATAACCAAACAACTGTCCATTTCACCTTTTACTTTGTCCACTTCGACTTTTTTCTCCTTTTAAAACGAGGATTGCCAAGATACCTTTGATGAAGAAATTAGCTGATAATCAACTAATAAAAAAAATAATTATGAAAACGATAGCAAAAATCAAAAACAGTATTACAAACGCAGTTCTTTTAATCGCCTTTCTTTTAGTAAACGCATCTGCAATTGCACAAACAGAAAAACAAGATGGTTCACTAGGAACTTTAAAACAAATCAATGCCGGATTATTAAATGTAGGATATACCGAAGCCGGCCCATCTAACGGAACTCCGGTAATCTTACTTCACGGCTGGCCTTATGACATTCACAGCTACAATGAAGTAGTGCCAATTTTAGTTTCAAAAGGTTATCATGTATTTACACCTTATTTAAGAGGTTCAGGAACAACAACCTTCCTTTCTAAAGATACTTTCAGAAACGGACAGCAGGCAGCATTAGCAACGGATATTATTGCTTTTATGGATGCTTTAAAAATCGACAAAGCCGTAGTTGGAGGATTCGATTGGGGAGCTAGAACAGCAGTTGTTATGGCAGCACTTTGGCCGGAACGCATAAAAGGTTTGGTTTCGGTAAGTGGATATTTAGTAGTGAATTTAGAAGCTAATTTAAAACCATTGCCTCCAAAAGCAGAACTTGGATGGTGGTACCAATATTATTTTGCAACCGAAAGAGGTAAACTAGGCTACAGCCAAAATACTTACGAATTCAACAAACAAATCTGGCAGATTGCTTCTCCATTATGGAATTTTGACAAAGCGACTTACGACCAAACAGCACAGTCATTTAACAATTCGGATCACGTAGCAATCGTAATTCACAATTACAGATGGAGACAATCTCTGGAAGCAGGAGAATCTAAATATGATGCTTTAGAAAAACGTCTTGCAGCAAGACCAGAAATTAAAGTACCAACCATTACAATAGGAAGTGATTTTGACGGTGCTTTCGCAGATGGAAAAGCCTATGCTAATAAATTCACAGGAAAATATGCTCACAGAATCCTAAAAGGAATAGGACACAATGTGCCACAAGAAGATCCAAAATCTTTTGCACAAGCAATTATTGAAGTAGATGGGATGAAATAAATATCAATTCAATGTCAATGACAATTTCAAAAATCAATTAAAATAATCTAAAATCAACAATCTAAAATCTAAAATCTAAAATTATTATGAGCACAAAAGTATTATACACAGGAAAAACACATACAACAGGTGGTAGAGAAGGGGCTTCTCAAAGTTCAGACGAACAATTGAATATCAAATTAAGTGCACCGGGATTGTCACGTCCGGGAACAAATCCGGAACAGTTATTTGCAGCAGGATGGTCGGCTTGTTTTATTGGAGCCTTAGGAATTGCGGCTTCTAAATTAGGCGTAAGACTTCCAGCAGAAACTGCAGTAGATGCAGAAGTAGATTTATGTGTAACAGATGGAGAATATTCGCTGCAGGCTCGTTTAAACATCAGCCTTCCGGGAATTGACCTTGAAACTGCCGAAACTTTAGCTTCTCAGGCACATCATACTTGTCCGTACTCAAAAGCGACAAGAGGAAATATAAACGTTGAGATTAATATTCTTTAAAGAGTTATAAGTTATGAATTATGAGTTATGATTTTTTTGAAACTTAAATTTTACTCATAATTCATAGCTTATAATTCATAATTTCAAAAATCATGAAAAAGATAAAAATAATAAGTGCTTTTGCAATGCTGTTTTTCTTAACAGGAAATACGATTTTCAGCCAAAGCAATCAGGATAAAAAGGGTTTTGCCCTTTTAGAATTATACACTTCTGAAGGCTGTTCGAGCTGTCCTCCGGCAGACGAATTATTAGGGAAAATTCAAAATGAATTAAAAGATAAAAATGTTTACGTACTTTCTTATCACGTTGACTATTGGGATAAACAAGGCTGGAAAGACATTTTCAGCAATGCAGATTTCACTAAAAGACAATACGATTATGCAAAATACATGGAGAAAGATCCAATCTATACACCGCAGGTAATTATTAATGGAAAAATAGATTATGTTGGTTCTCAGGAAACCAGTCTGCGAAACGGAATTAAATCGGCACTTTCTAAACCAGTTTCTACAAATTTAAGTTTAGAAGCCAGTCAAAATGCGAATTCACTTTCTGTAAACTATAATGTCGAAAGCACTTCAAAAAACAGTCGTTTATTAATTGCGATTGTTCAAAAAGAAGCCAAAAGCAATGTAAAAAGAGGAGAGAACGCACACAGGGTTTTATCACATTATCAAATTGTTCGCAATCTGCAGTTTGTAGATTTAAACAAAGCCAAAAAAGGAACAGCATTGGTTCATCTTCCTAAAAATTATAATACACAGGATTTTGAGATTATCGGATTTGTTCAGGATATGAATTCAGGGGCAATTTTAGAAGTAAAACGAGCTTAAATTTTTTAAACACATAGAGACATAGCTTTTCTTTGTCTATAAAAGGCATTTCATTTGTTTAAATACACATAGCCTATGCATGGAAATCTAGATTTTCTTTTAGTTCTTTATTATTAAGAAATTAATCTATGTTTCTATGTGTTTTCACCCAAATTTTGCAGATTTTTTTGATTCTATTTCCCATAAAGTTTGCGAATAAAACTTTGCGCCTCTGCGGCTTTGCGAGATTAAAAAAAATACTTCGTAGAAATGGCAATACTCTGGGCTGACTTTTTAAATCTGCGTGAAAAGTTTTTTCAAAATAAACCTATCTTTGATTAACAGAATAACAAAACCACTATCATTATGGAAAAAGCAAAACGTTTTCAGGTTTCGCTCAAAGTTATTTGGGGAAGTTCTATTGCGCTGGCAGTTATGGCTTCGATACCTAAATTATTTGATGCCGATTCTACACCTGGAGACCTTATTATAAATTCTTCGATTACACTGCTGTTTTCTCTTTTTATATGGTATTACAACATTTACAGCTTACCTAAATTCTCATCACAGCGCACGAACAAAAGTCTGTTTAACTGGAAACTTTTGCTTAGTGTTGTACTGGGAATTTTGCTGATGGTGATTCTCGTAATCGCACATCAGGAACTTTTTCAGGTTTCAAAAATGGATGCGCCTATTATGTTTGAACTCCGCGGGGTTTTAATCAATTTAATTGTCTATATGTTCCTGCATTTGCTTTTTCAAAATTATCAAACCCAGCAAATGGGAGTAGAACTGGAGCGTACCAAAGCTGTACATCTTGGAGCGCAGTATGAACTTTTGAAACAGCAGGTCAATCCGCATTTTTTGTTTAACAGTCTAAATACTTTAAAATCGATGGTTGATATGCAGGATCCTCAGAGTTCTGATTTTATCCTGAAATTATCTGATTTTTATCGATTTACCCTAGAAAGCCGAAAAATGGATTTGATTCCGTTAAAAGAAGAATTGCAGATTCTGGATTCTTATGTATATCTGCTCAAAGCCCGTTTTGAAGATGGATTTGAAGTTATAAAAGAAATTGATGCCCAGCAGTACGATTGTGCAATTCCGCCTTTTTCACTACAGTTATTGATCGAAAATTGTATCAAACACAATATCGTTTCGCTTGATAAACCTTTGAAAATTAAATTATATACCGAAAATGATTTTCTGGTAATCGAAAACCCAATCCAGCTGAAACGAGGCACTTTGTCAACAGGCGTTGGACTGAACAATATCAATCAGCGATTCCTTCATTTGGTGAACAAAGAAATTGAAATTGACAAAACCGAAACCCATTTTAAAGTTAAAATACCACTAATTTATGACTATCATAATAATTGAAGATGAAGTAAAAACGGACAAAGCGCTTGGTCAGCTTATTTTGAGTATCAGACCCGATGCTCAGATTTTGTCGTATATTCAAAGTATAGACGGTGCTGTGAGTTATCTTTTAGAAAACGATCAGCCCGATTTAATTTTTATGGATATTCAGCTGGCGGATGGTTTGAGTTTTGAAATTTTCAAAAACGTTGAGGTTTTATCGCCGGTTATTTTCTGCACCGCTTTTGATGATTATGCAATCGACGCTTTTAAATCAAACGGAATCGATTATGTATTAAAACCTTTTTCAAGAGAAAGTATTTCGCAGGCCATTAAAAAAGCAGGCGAACTGAAAAATTTCTTCCAAAGAAACAAAAAAATGATGCCCGATTTCGATTATCTCTTAACAAGAACGGGCGAAAACAAAGGTAAAAGCAGTTTTTTGGTTTTTAAAAACAATAAATACCAAACCATCCAAACAGAAAATATTGCTTTTTTCTACATCAAAAACGAAACACCAACCATCGTAACTTTTGATAAAACAGAATATCAAATTACACAATCTCTGGATGAGGTTCATAAGCTGTTATCTCCCATTCAGTTTTTCAGAATCAACAGACAATATTTGGTGAACTTTTCGGCAATTAGAGAAGCAGAACATTATTTCTCAAGAAAATTGATTCTAAAACTGACCATTCCAACAGAAGAAAAATTATTAGTTGGGAAAGAGAAAGCAACGGCGTTTTTAAGCTGGCTGGAGAATCGATAGGTAAGGATTTAACCGCAAAGCTCGCTAAGTTTTTTAAAGCAGCAATTCTATAAAAACGCAAAGGTCGCAAAGCTATATGAATAATAGCTTTACGATCTTTTTTTTGCCACAGATTATTAGGATTAAAATGATTTAAAAAAATCTGTGGAAATCAATCTAATCTGTGGCAAAAAAACTTTGCGACTTCGCGTCTTTCCGAGATTAAAAAAAAATGCTCCCGATAGCTATCGGGATTGCGTAAACCTTTGCGTACTTTGCGGTTAAATAAAAATCAAACTTTAGAAGGAGGCATTCCAAACTGTTTTTTAAACGCAAACGAAAAATGCGATAAATCTTCAAAACCTACTTCCAAATAAACTTCAGAAGGTGTTTTTCCTTTTTCTTTAATTTGATAATACGCTTCCTGTAATCTTTTCTGAATGAGCCATCGGCTTGGCGAAATATCGAAAATACGCTGAAAATCCCTTTTAAAAGTTGCAAGACTTCTGCCGGTTAAATACGCAAAACGATCTAGTTGCACGTTAAAATGGAAATTCTTTTTCATAAACGCTTCCAGATCAATTTTTCCGGGTTCGTTAAAATCAAAAAGAATATCTTTTAATTCCGGATTGCATTGCAGTAAAATCGTAATAGCTTCATTTACTTTTAAAGCCTGAAGTTCTTCGGTAATTAATTGGTCTTCGTTTATGTACGGAATCAGCGAATTCATAAAGCTTTTTAATAACGGCACTTCTTTTAACTGAAGAACCATTTCTGTTTCCGGGCTTTTAATTAAACTCGTTTTTTGATTGTATTGAATAGAATAATCCCGAAGCGCTTCCTGATTGAGATAAATCGAAATAGACTGAAAAGCTGTATTAGGATCCGGTTGTTTGATGAATTTTATGAGCTGATTTCTTCTAATGAATCTAAAATCACCAGGATTAAAAACATATTCTTTACTGCCGTTATTAAGAGTCAGTACTCCCGAAATTTGGAAACTCAAAACATGCTGTGAAGCAAACTGTTCGCCTTCTCTGTTCTGTGTGTAATAACAGGAATAAGCAATTGGCGAGTTTTTCTGATTTATTTTAGAATCGTTCATATCACAAAATTATGAAAATTAAAGTTGGAGAATATTTTAAACACATAGAAACATAGATTATATTCTAAATAAAAGATGTTTAAAAAATCTAGATTTTCACACATAGCTTTGTCTTTAAAATATTTCACGCAGATTTTAATGATTTAAGCAGATTCAGCAGATTTTTTTTTAAATTTAATCTGCATAAATCTGCCAAATCTGCGTGAAAAAATATTAAGCTATGTTTGTTCAAAACAAGTGAAACGCCTTTATAGACAAAGAAAGCTATGTTTCTATGTGTTTAAAAAATTATGCGTTATAATGATCTCATTGTTATTGCCATTGATATTGCATTTTGTAATTGTTATTTTTTACCGCTAAACCATTTAGCTTGCGCAGAATCTAGAAAACTCTCAGAATCTACGTGATCTGTAGACAAACTTACATTCATCCATTTTTCCATTTCTTCAGTTCTGTCCTGATCAGCGCTTTGCAAGATTCCAATAGCCTCACTTCCCAGCACTAGATGCACAGGCGGATTTGGGTGTGAGGCGAGATCAACCATAACTTTTGCAGCTTTTTCAGGATCACCAACCGGAACAAAATTTCCAGCTTTAAAGAAATCGGTACGTTGTTTTACAGCTTCGTAACCTTCAATATCTTCAGCGTATGTCATTGATGCGCCAGCCCAATCAGTACGGAAACCGCCTGGCTCAACACTGGTTACAAAAATTCCAAGTGGTGCAACTTCTTTGCCTAAAGCCTCTGTAAACCCTCCAAGACCAAATTTTGCTGCCTGATACATTGTTAATCCCGGATTTCCAACACGTCCGCCAACAGAGCTGATTTGTAAAATACGTCCTGATTTCTGTTTACGCATGTAAGGCAGAACGGCACGCGTAATTTCAATTGGCGCATATAAATTAGTTTCTAACTGACTGCGAACCTGTTCGCTTGTATAAGCCTCTGCTGCACCAATAATTCCGAATCCTGCATTGTTAACCAAAACGTCGATTCTTCCAAAATGCTCAACGGCTTTTTCTACTGCCTGATGTACTTCATCATAATTGGTAACATCCAATTTTAAAGGCAGAATCTGATCCTGAAATTTTTCTTTTAAATCATTTAACTGATTAATGTCTCGTGCAGTTGCTGCAACTTTGTCACCGCTTTCTAAAACTGCCTCAGTAAGATTACGACCTAATCCTCGAGAGCTTCCTGTAATAAACCATATTTTGTTCATTGTAATTGTGTTTTTAAGTTCATTACAAATTTACGTCGAAAAGGAAGGTTGTTGCTTTGTTGAAAAGCTCAATTTAATTTGTTTTAAAGCTCAGGTTTTTAAGTTACAAAGGTGCAAAGGAGCAGAGGGACAAAGGTTTTTTTAAGGATTAAAAAGATTTTTTATGCATTTAAATAATTATTAATGTGCATAAAGTAATTATTAGTTTTAATTGCCTCCAGCTTTAGCTGGAGGTTACTTAAAGTCTGTTTGAGGGGCTTTAGCCAAAATTTTGAGTTCAGGTTAAAAGTATTTTGTTTCAAGCAGATTTAAAAGATTTAAGCAGATGTGAGCAGCTATTTTTAAAAATCTGCCCAATCTGCTTAATCTGCGTGAAATAAAACTTTGTTCCCGGATAACTATCGGGATTGTGAGATTAAATAAGACATCTTAATTTTCCTCAAGAACTCTTGCCTTATAAGTTACGCTGTATAATTTTCTAAACATGATATAAGTAACACTTACCATTACAAAAGCAATAATGGCATCAACAGTTGCGGGGAAACCTAAGACAACCAGTTTTGAAAAGAAAGCAAAGATGATGTCAAAAAATACGCCCGCAAATACCCATTCTTTTAATCGTAATAATTTGTTAGGAATTAATAAGGTGATAACTCCAGAAACCTTCATAACACCCAGGATGTAAATAAAATGTGCAGGATAACCTAAAAGTTGTGTGATTTCCCAAACTAATTTGTTTGTTGTCAATTCAAAAAATCCGCTGGCACCAAACCATAAAGAAGTTAAAATAATTCCTGTCCAATAAATAATTTTTGTTGTTTTTGCATTCATGATTTTAAATTTTAAGTTGTTAAACAGGACAAAATTGCGTCAACGGCAGTCGATTTCATATTGGTATTTTGGTGAAACGGACAAATTGAAATGCGAAATAGACAATCGATAAGTTCATTTGATTTTATAACTTTACAAATGACTTTCAAATCAAAAAATCCATTTAAAATGCAGGCTAAAACACTTTTACAAGAGCATATCGCTAAAACAGCTTCGCTTACTCAAGAAGAATTTGATTATTTCTTTTCGCATTTCAAATCTTTGACTTTTAAAAAAGGACAAACGATTATCAGCGAAGGCGATAAAGTCGATTGTGAATATTTTGTGATTTCAGGGTGTTTGAAAGCTTTCTTTATAAATGATGAAATCAAAATGTACATTCTTCAGTTTGCCATGCCAACCTGGTGGACATCTGATTATAATGCACTTTATAACCAAACTCCCGCACAAATAAATGTAGATTGTATTACAGATGCCGAAGTACTGTGTTTATCCAGCGCCGATCGCGAAAAACTCTGTGCAGAATTTCATCAAATAGAACATTTCTTTCGCTGGAGAACCAATAAAGGGTATATTGCTTCTCAAAAACGCCTTCTATCATTTATGAATAATAATGTAAAAACGCGTTATGAAGAACTTTTGGCTTTATATCCGCAATTGTACAATTTAGTGCCAAAACATTTAATTGCTTCTTATTTAGGAGTTTCCAGAGAAACTTTAAGCCGGCTTCATAATTCTTAGCTTTTTTAGCCACAGATTCCACAGATTAAAATGATTTTTTTAAGCAGATTTGTTTTCACGCAGATTTTGCTGATTTGAGCAGATTGTTTTATGGATTACTATAGTAACATTGCCTGTGGTTTTAACTACGGAAATTTAGATTGAAACTATACATTGTGTCCCTGCGGTTGAAACCGCAGGCAATGGTTTAAATTAGGTGTCATAATGTTTTAATTCTACATCTATATAAAAAACCTTAGGACCTTAGCAACTTAGTATCTTAGAACCTCAAACCTAAAAAAAACGAATGTGATCTACATCACCTAACCCATTTCTATAACCGCCGTTCCTTTGTATTGTACTTTTAAATACAATAAAAATGGAAACAATAAATTTTAATATCGTAAGCTCAAACAGCAGCGTAGAATGGACTGGCAGAAAAGTTACCGGTGCTCATAATGGTACAATTGGTATCAAAAAAGGTAATTTCATCTTTAATGATGGAAAAATAAAAGGAGGAAACATTGTTATCGATACAGCCTCTATCAAAATTCTGGACGTTACAGATGCGGCAACAAATGCTCAGTTTGCAGGACATTTGGCTTCAGATGATTTTTTCTCTATCGAAAAATTCCCAACTGCTTCTTTTGATGTTTTAAGTGTAAAAGAAATATCAAACACTGTTTATTTCCTGGAAGGAAACCTGACCATAAAAGATATTACACATCTTGTGGGTTTTGAAGCTGAAATAAAAAACATCAGTAATAGTATTTCACTTTCAGGGAAATTAATTATAGATCGTACAAAATACGATATCAAATTTCGTTCAGGAAATTTCTTCAAAGATTTGGGAGACACTTTAATCTACAACGACTTTGAGCTTGATTTTAATATCACAGCCGAAGCCGTTTTTTCAGGACAATCTAAAAACTAATTATCATGCCTTACGTAAAAATCGAATTGACCCGCGAAGGAGTAACACGCGGGCAAAAACAAGAATTAATCAGCGGTATTACCAATCTGATTACAGAAGTATTAAATAAAGATCCGCATTTAACCCATGTTGTGATTCAGGAAATAGAACTGGACGATTGGGGGTATGCAGGAGAACAAGTATCAGTATTAAGAGAAAAAGGCATAACAGCCGATAAAAAATAACATCATGAAAAAACAAACTATAATCGTTACCGGAGCTGCTTCGGGAATTGGAAAAGGAATCGCTAAATATTTTTTAGACAGAGGCGATAATGTAGTAATCAATTCGTTAACAGAAAGTGCATTAGAAAAAACGTTCAATGAATTTGGTGCAGGCGATAATCTGGCAAAATTTGCCGGAGATGTAAGCGATAAAAAAACAGGAGAACAACTGGTTAAAATTGCTTTAGAAAAATTTGGTTCTGTAGATGTATTAATCAATAATGCCGGAATTTTTGCCAGTAAACCATTTTTAGAAGTAGACGAAGCGTATTTAGATACCTTTCTAAAAACCAATTTAAAAGGAACTTATTTCACAACTCAATCTGTTATTCCGCAAATGCTTAAACAGCAGGGAGGCGTAGTAATTAATATCGGAACGCCATTGGTAAATCATGGTTTAGGCGGATGGCCCGCTTCGGCACCTATTTCAAGTAAAGGAGCAATTCATGCCTTGACGATTCAGTTAGCGGCCGAATTTGGAAAACAAAATATTCGTGTCAATACCGTTGCTCCGGGTGTAATTCGTACGCCAATGCATGGTGACAATGCTGATCAGAGTGCCGGACTGCATTTATTAAACAGAGTAGGAGAGACCGATGATGTTTCTGAAATTGTTTACACTGTTGCCAAAAGTAATTTTATTACCGGAGCCATTATTAATGTTGACGGCGGAAAAGGTGCAGGACACAATTTAAATTAAATGAAAACGATTTTATTAACTGCTTTTATGCTCTGGAATTTTCAGGGCATAAAAGCTCAAAATACAATTAAAATGGAAAATCAAATAGAAATTCAGGCTATTACAGATGCCATAGAAAATTATTATTTTAAAGGCATTTATGAAGGTGATGAAATACTTTTAGGAAGTGTTTTTCAACCCGGAACATTCCTGTTTGGGGATGTAAAAGGACAGCCTTATTTTAAAACAGTCGATTTGTATCTGGATGGTGTTAAAAACCGACAAAGTCCAAAGGATTCCGGTAAACCGTTTAAAGGAGAAATTCTGCATATAAGCGTTGTAAATTCTATTGCTGTGGCCGAATTAAATGTTAAAATGTATGACTTTAATTATCGGGATTTTTTATCTTTCCATAAGATTAACGGCCGATGGCTGATTGTTAACAAAATGCTGACTGATACCAGCAGATAATTTAAATCTTGAAGCAATGTGGTACAATACAAAAGCTAAAGAACTCTTAGGAATTGATTATCCAATTTTACAAGGACCTTTTGGAGGCAATTTATCAAGTGTAGAATTAACCGCTGCAGTTTCTAATGCAGGCGGATTAGGCGGTTATGGAGTTTATACAATGAGTCCGCAGGAAATTTTCGACATTGATAAACAGTTAAAAGCAGCCACAAATAAACCCTATAATATCAATCTTTGGGTTTCAGACCATGATATTCCCGAAGGCGGTTTAACCGATGAACAGTTTGAGAAAACAAAAGCCGTTTTTAAACCGTATTATGATGAAGCTGGAATCGCACTTCCGGAAAAACCAGCTCCATTTCAATCTAGATTTGAAAATCAGCTGCAGGTAATTTTAGACGTTAAGCCAAAAGTTTTCAGTTTTATGTTTGGCGTTCCCTCAGATGATGTTTTAGAACAATGCCGAAAATCAGGAATTGTAACAGTTGGAGCTGCAACAACTCTCGATGAAGCTGTTTTTTTGGACAGCAAAGGCGTTGATATGATTATTGCTTCTGGTTTTGAAGCAGGCGGACATCGTCCTTCTTTTTTAGATAAATCTGAAGTTTCTTTAACCGGAACTTTTGTTCTATTGCAGTTAATGCGCGAAAAAATAAAAACACCCATAATTGTAGCCGGCGGCATTGCTGATGGAAAAGGAATTGCAGCAGCTTTAACATTAGGAGCAAGTGCTGCGCAAATAGGAACCGCTTTTTTAGCTACAGACGAATCTAATGCACTGCCAATTCATAGAGAAATGCTGTTTTCTGATGCTGCAAAATACACCACACTTTCACGCGCTTACACAGGAAGACTCGGACGCGGGATTACAAGCCGGCTTGCTAAAGATATAATGGGAAAAGAATCAGATATTCTGCCTTTTCCATTACAGACTACTTTTATTGCTCCACTGCGAAAAGCAGCGCTTGATAAACAAAAATGGGATATGATATTATTTTGGGGCGGTCAGATTTCTCCAATTTTAAAACATACTAAAGCTTCTGTTTTGATGAATGCTTTGATTGAAGAAACTACAGCTTATTTTGATGGATTAAAATCATAATACTAAATAGAAACTCATTTCATAACCGAAATGAGTTTTTTTTATGTCATATAAAAACAAACTAATCAATTATATTGCAATTGATGTATGAATTTCCATTATAAATTGATTGCGTCTCTTAAAATTATAATTTCATGTAATTAGTTTAAATACAGTGATTTATATTTTGTTGAATAACACTTTTTCAATAAAAATGAAAAAAACTTAATTTATACTTGACTAATTCTGTAGAATTAATATATATTTGTATCACAGAAAATTTATATAATGATACTTATCCAGAAAGACTGAGGGAATAGGCCCAATGAAGTCTTAGCAACCTGTTGCCGAATAAGGTGCTAAATCCTTCCGCTATAAGCGGGCAGATAAGAAAGATTTCCTCAAAATCTGAATAAGTTCATCGATTAAAATTTATTAAAATGAAAACAGAATCAATTTTATACGCCGGTTATGAGCTTTTGAATATAATTTTAGAAGAAAATAGTCTGGCCGTTTTTCGAATGTAAAAACACGAATTCTCTCTTAAACCTTCTTTTTAAAATACAATCTGCTGATGGTTTTTTCATCGGCCTGAACCCCCTTTGTCTAATCTAAAAACTAAAAATAAAATGAAAAAAATACTATTAGGTTTTGCTTTGTTTCTTGGAGCTGTTCAAACTCAGGCACAGGAAAGTAATTTACAATTAAAAGGAACTGTTGTCGATACCGTTGCACAATATGTTTACTTACAGAAGTTTCACAATAAAATGTTTACCACAATAGATTCAGTAAAAGTAAAAGACGGAAATTTTAGTTTTAAAACAAAAGTAAAAACGCCTGAATTATACGGATTAAGTGTAAACACAGAAAGTTCGCCTTTGTATATTTTCCTTGAAAAAGAACCAATTACAGTAAAGCTGAGTCCGAAGAAATATTATACAGCTTCTGTCGTTGAGGGTTCAGCTTCTCAGGATTTGTTCGAAACCTATAAAAAGAGCAAAGATGCAGAAATCAGCAAATTTATAACTGAACATCCAAAATCTATTGTTTCTGCTTATGTCTTGTATAGAAATTGGTCATACAGATTAACACCTGAGCAGATTACACAAAATATTGCCCTGCTGGATAAAAGTCTTCAAAATACCACTTACGTGAAAGAATTAAAAGAACTGGCTGTTGTTTTAGACGGATTAGCAGTAGGTAAAAAAGCCCCGGATTTTACAGCCAATGATCCTAACGGAAAGCCAGTTCGTCTTTATGATAATCTAAAAGGTTACACTTTAGTCGATTTTTGGGCTTCATGGTGCGGTCCATGCCGAAGAGAAAATCCGAATATCGTAGCCGCTTACAAAGAATTTCATGACAAAGGATTCAATATTGTGGGAATTTCATTGGATAAAAAGAAAGAAAACTGGATTAAAGGAATTCAGGACGATAATTTAACCTGGACACATGTTTCTGATTTACTTTTCTGGAACAGTGCCGTTGCAAAATTATACGGTGTAGGAGCTATTCCGGGAAACTATTTAGTAGATTCAAAAGGAATAATCGTTGCAAAAAATCTTCATGGAGAAGAATTACAATCTACACTAAAATCACTTTTAGAAAGTAAAATTTGATAAAGAAATACGCAATCTTGTCATTCCGAGGAACGAGGAATCACACTAGAGAATCCATATAGAAAGTCGTCAATCTTTGTCGAGTTACATGTGTGATTTCTCCTCCGTCGAAATGACAAAAAGAAGAATAAAACACATGCAAATACAATTTAGTTAATTAAAATGATAAAGGAAATGAATGCTATTGAGCCAACAACAAAACCAACAGAGTCTGAATGTTACTTTTCTAAGTTTAGAGAAAATACAGTAGGAATTGATCATACTTTCGAATCGGTTTACGGAGAGCAAAATCTGATATATGCTGACTGGGTTGCCAGTGGAAGGCTGTATATCCCGATCGAAGATATAATGCTCAATAAAATCGGCCCAATGATTGCCAATACGCATTCACTTTCAAGTCAAACAGGAAAAACGTCCACGTATGCGTATCAGTATGCAAGAGATATTATTAAAAAATCGGTTAACGCTAATGAATCAGATGTTTTGATAACAACCGGAAGCGGTATGACAGCAGCTTTATCGAAACTGCAGCGTATTATGGCTCTGAGAACAAAATCAGATCAGGATAGACCTGTCGTTTTTATCACACACATGGAACATCACTCCAATCAGGTTTCGTGGTATGAAACCAATGCCGAAGTTGTGATTTTACCGCCTGATGAAAATAATTTAGTTGATCCGAAGGTACTTTCTCAGGAAATCAAAAAATATGCAGACAGAAGCTTAAAAATAGGTTCATTTACGGCCTGTTCGAATGTTACGGGAATTATTACGCCTTATCATGAATTAGCCAAAATTATGCACCAAAACGGGGGACTTTGTTTTGTAGATTTTGCAGCTTCGGCACCGTATGTCAAAATCGATATGCATCCAAAAGATCCAGAACAGCAATTGGATGCAATTTTCTTTTCGCCTCATAAATTTTTGGGCGGACCCGGAACCTGCGGTATTTTAGTTTTTAATGAAAAATTATACCAATCTGATTTTCCAGATAATCCGGGCGGGGGAAATGTAAAATGGACCAATCCGTTAGGAAAATATTGTTACAGCGATGTAATAGAAGTGAGGGAAGATGGCGGGACTCCGGGGTTTCTGCAGGTTATTAGAACTGCTTTGTCTTTAGAATTAAAAGAACAAATGGGAGTTGAGAAAATCAAAAAGAGAGAAAAAGAACTGCTTGACCTTTGTTTTTCGAGACTTCAAAAAATACAAGGATTATCCATTTTAGGCGATTTAACCACAGAAAGAATTGGCTGTGTTTCTTTTGTAATCGAAGATATTCATTACAATTTAATTGTTAGGCTTTTAAATGACCGTTTTGGAATTCAGGTTCGCGGCGGCTGGTCTTGTGCAAGTACTTATGCGCATTATTTGTTTAACATCAACGAAAAAAGATCGGCTGAAATTACAAATGAATTGTTACAGCGAAATCAATCCAATAAACCGGGCTGGGTGCGTTTATCACTGCATCCGATTATGACAAATGAAGCGCTTTTTTATATCTGCGATGCAATCGAGAAAATAGCTTCGAATTATAAAAAATGGAAGAAGGATTATGAATATAATCCGGTTTCAAATGAATTTGAAAACCCTGAAATAAAAGAAAATATAGCAGAAGAAGTAAATGAATGGTTTAAGTTAGTTTAAGTATAGTTAATTAAGTTTTAAACCCGACAGGTTTTTAAAACCTGTCGGGTTTATAATGAGTAATATTCCGTAGGAATATCTCGCTGGTAGAAAAATGGTATCGTTTTGTGTTATGTTCTGTAAGGACATTTGTTTGATTGAATTTGATATTTACGTCATTCATCAAACGTTCCTATGGAACGTGTAACCAAAATTCAATTTTTGTTCTACCGACCAAACATTTCCAACGGAATGTTTTTTAGAATTATTTAAGTGATTCGATAATCTTTTCCCGGTGTGCCAATCCCCAGTTAACTAAGGTTTCTGTAACCGGAAGCACTGATTTTCCATATTCGGTAATGGCATAAATTACGGTTGCGGGTTTGGTATCTTGTTCGGTTCTTGTAATAAGCAGATTAGTTTCAAGTTCTTTAAGTTCCTTGCTGAGCATTTTAGCCGAAATACCGTCAATTTCACGCTGCATTTTTTTAAAATGAATAACCTGATGAGTTCGGTTAGTTAAAAATCTTAGAATCATCAATTTCCATTTTCCGCCTAAAACGTCAAGGCTGTCACGCATTGCCATAAGTTCTTCAGAACAATTCGCTTCTCGAAGTACACCGTTATCATTAATTTTTGCCATACTAGTTTCTCTTTGGTAACCGGTTACCTTGGGTTAACCCATAACAAAAATAAAGTATTACGGCGATACTTTTGTAAACTAAAACGATAAAAATGAAAGCAGTTATATTACAGGAAAACCGAGAATTTAAGCTCGAAACAGTGGCAATTCCACAGCCAGAACGTAATCAGATTCAGGTAAAGATTACAGCTTCAGGATTTAACCCAATTGATTATCAAATGACTGAAAATAAATCTGAAAGAAAACTGATTCATTCACCAATTCTGGGACGTGAATTTTCAGGAATAATTACAGCAATTGGTACAGAAATAACAGAATTTAAAATTGGAGATGCCGTTTTCTGCGGTTCAGGCAGTATGGGATCTAATGGAACTTATGCCGAATATATTTGTGTTCCAGAGGAAATCGCAGTTAAAAAACCTCAAAATATTTCTTTTGAAGAAGCAGCAGGAATTCCATCGGCAGGACTTACGGCATTACAATCATTTAAAAGAATGAATGCTTCTGCAGCTGATTCGATATTTATTACGGGTGCTGCCGGCGGAGTGGGAAATATGTTTATAAAACTTCTTACAGCTAATAGTTTTAAAAAATTTTGGGTAACAGCCGGAAATGATGAAAGTATCGCTTCTTTGATAAACCTTGGAGTAAAACGAGAGCAAATCATCAATTATAAAAAAGAAAATGTATACGAAACTGCTCTTTCTTTAAACGAAAATAAAAAGTTTGATATCGTTGTGGATTTGGTTGGAAATAGTATTGCTGATATCGCTGCAAGACTTTTAAAAATAAACGGAACTTATATTGACGTCACAAATTTTTTAACGGCTGAATCCCGCAGTATTCTTTTTTCTAAAGGCGTTGCAATTTACAATATTTCTAATTATGCATACGGAATTGAGAAGCAGTATGAATATTACAAAAATGGTTTAAGTGAGTTGAGTTATTTAATAGAAAATGAAATAATTAGTCCACCCAGTATTTCTGTAATTGGTGAGCTAAATGCGGAAACTGTCAATAAAGCGCTGGCTATTTTGCGTGAGAACAAAACGTATGGAAGAAAATTAATAATGAAGATTAATAAAGAATGAAAACAATACCAAGAAGAATCGTTACGGGCATACGAAACGGAAAATCAATTATCGAACAAAATGAAATCGTGAGCAATGTATCAGAGCATTTTCCGGGATTAATTATTTCTGATATCTGGTCAACTGATAGTACACCGGCTAAATTTGAAGAAAAAAGAATTGAAAATACCGCTTTTCCCAATACACCAAAAAACGGAAGTTATTTTCGGTATGTACAAATTCCGCCCGATAAAGATTTAGGAATAGAAGCACCTCAAGGTCAGCCTCATCCGTTAATGCATCAAACTGATACTTTAGATTACATCGTCATTTTGGCAGGTGAGATTTATTTGATAGTTGATGAAGAAGAAACGCTTTTACAAGCTGGAGATATCGTAATTCAGCGTGGTACAAATCATGCCTGGAGCAATCGTTCAGATTTGCCCTGTATTCAGTTAGCTGTTTTACTGGATGCCAAAAAAAGAGTAATTAATTTCAAGGAATTGTTATAGTAATCTACTATTTTGATAGGTCAATAAAAGTTTTGTATTTTTTACATAAAAATTAAAAATATCTGTTTAAATTTGCAACCGCAATGAGAAACGAGAACCAGAATTTGAATTATTATTATAGCTGCAGTATGATGTGCTGTGCTATTGCTATGAAATTCACTGATCTGGCTTATATATAAAATAATACAATTTATTTCAAAAAGCCTTTCATGAAGATTTGAAAGGCTTTTTTGTTTTAAAACCTTGAATTTGAACAAATGATTGAATTAAAAAATGTTACCAAAATTTTTCATCAGAAAGACAGGATAGTTTCTGCTTTGGATGGTGTTTCGCTCATGGTGCCGCCAGGAAAAATCTTTGGTGTAATTGGAACTTCGGGAGCGGGGAAAAGTACTTTAATCCGTTGTGTCAATTTATTAGAGAGACCCACATCTGGAGAAATTATTGTAGATGGAAAGGCTTTAATGCAGCTTTCAAACGCTGAACTGGCGATTGAAAGAAGACAAATCGGGATGATTTTTCAGCATTTTAACCTGCTTTCTTCAAGAACTGTTTTTGAAAATGTGGCTTTTCCACTTGAATTAGTGGGAACTCCAAAAGATGAAATTAAAAGACGTGTTTTTGAATTGCTTCAACTAGTTGGTTTAGTCGAAAAAGCAAACGATTATCCAGCAAGCCTTTCGGGCGGACAAAAACAAAGAGTTGCCATTGCCAGAACTCTGGCTAATAATCCGAAGGTATTATTGTGTGATGAAGCTACAAGTGCACTTGATCCGGCTACAACACGTTCTATTTTGAATTTGCTGAAAGATATTAACCGTCGTTTAAATATCACGGTTTTATTAATTACGCACCAAATGGAAGTTGTAAAATCGATTTGTGATGAAGTTGCTGTTATCAGCCACGGAAAATTAATAGAACAGGGAAGTGTAGGTGAAATTTTTGCTGACCCTAAACATGAGCTGACAAGAGAATTTATTGCTTCGTCTCTTCATTTAGAAATACCAAGCGTTTACGAAGAAAAATTACAGAAAGAAGATAACGGAACCTTAAATCCGTTATTGAAGCTGGAAATGACCGGAAAATCGGTTAATGAACCTGTTATTTCAGAGGTTTCAAGATTGTTTGATACCAATTTTAAAATTGTGAGTGCACAAATGGATCAGGCTGGAGATGTAAATTTTGGTGTTATGCTGATTGAATTATCAGGAAAACGCGAAAACTACGACGCTGCGATTCAATATTTTATTTCAAAACACATTAAAACAGAAATTATAGGTTATGTCTGATTCACTTATTGACTTATTAGTAAAAGGAACCTGGGAAACCATTGTGATGACATTTGTGTCAGGCTTTTTTGGTTTTCTAATCGGACTTCCAACGGGAGTTTTGCTTTTCCTTACCCGAAAAAATCAAATATTGGAACAAAAGGTTTTAAACAGAATTTTGTCTGTTGTGGTAAACGTTTTCCGTTCTATTCCGTTTATTATTTTAATCGTTTGGATGATTCCGTTTACACGCGCTATCGTGGGAACTTCGATTGGTGTAAGTGCCGCTTTGGTTCCGTTGAGCATTGGCGCGGCACCATTTATTGCCCGTTTGGTTGAGAACAGTTTATTGGGACTTCCGTCAGGATTAATTGAAGCGGCAAGAGCTTTAGGTGCAACACCTTTCCAGATTGTATATAAAGTATTACTTCCAGAAGCATTGCCTTCATTAATAAATGCAGCATCGATTACTTTAATTACCCTTGTAGGTTATTCTGCAATGGGCGGAGCAGTAGGCGCAGGAGGTTTAGGACAAGTAGGATATCAGTATGGCTATATTGGTTATGATGCCTTAACAATGAATTCGGTTTTGGCTTTGCTGGTGCTATTAGTATTTCTTATCCAATTTGCGGGAGATGCTTTGTCAAAGCGATTTGACCACAGATAATCTCAATTATAATTAACAATTTACAATAAAAATATATGAAACGTACTATTTTAAAAACGGCTGGAGTTTTGGCTTTGGCACTTGTTTTATCAAACTGCGGAAAGAGCAAAAATAATGATCCTCATTTTATAAAAGTGGGAGTTGCTGCCGGACCAGAATTAAAAGTAGCAGAAGCTGCTAAAAAAGTTGCTAAAGAAAAATTTGGACTAGAAGTAGAATTGGTTTCCTTTAACGATTATGTAGTTCCAAATGAAGCTTTAAGCCAGGGAGATATTGATGCTAATGCATTTCAGCATAAACCTTATTTAGATGAGCAGTCTAAACAGCGTGGTTATAAACTTGCCATTATTGGTAATACATTTGTTTATCCAATTGCCGGATATTCTAAAAAAATCAAAAGTCTTTCTGAACTGAAAAATGAAAGCACGATTATTATTCCAAATGACCCAACAAACGGAGGACGTTCGTTGTTGCTTTTACAGAAAAATGGTTTATTGAAACTGAAAGACGGCGTAGGTTTACTACCTAAAGTAACTGATATAGTAAGTAATCCTAAAAACTTAAAAATATTAGAGTTAGAAGCGCCTCAATTACCTCGCGCTTTAGACGACGCTAATGTTTCTATTGCGATTATCAATAATACTTTTGCTTCTCAGGCGGGATTGGTTCCGTCACGTGATGCTTTGTTTATTGAAGATAAAGAATCGCCTTATGTAAACTTAGTAGTAAGCCGTGAAGACAATAAAAACGAAGAAAAAGTAAAACAGTTTTTACAGGCTTTCCAATCTCCTGAAGTAGAAAAAGCAGCCGAGCATGAATTTAAAGGCGGTGCTGTAAAAGGGTGGTAATAGATTAGAAAAATAAAAGACCTTCAAAAGGTCTTTTATTTTTTATATAAGTTTGATTTATTTTCTTAATCAAATCTATTCTATATAGTTTACAGTAGCACTTCTGTTTGAAATTGCATATGCAAGATCTGGTTCAGGTACTCCTGAATTAATTGTCTGTTGAATTACATTTGCAGTAATAATAACTCCAGTTTTCATAAGACGAAATACATTATTATTTACAGAAGCGCTAGATCCAATTGAAGTTGTACAAGATCTAATATCAATTGTTTGTAATCCAGTTGTATTCTCGAAAATATCATTTGATAATATACTTAAATTAGTAATTTTTGAAAAATCAATATTTTTAACTCCACATTGATAAAATGCCCTGTAACTATTTGTTATTAAAGTTTCTAGATTTGGAGTATTGAGTGTTTCAAGCAGTGGAGTATTAGAAAATGATGTTAATAAATTTCCAATAACTGCATTTGGCAGGTTTAATGTTTTTAATTTTACGCAATTTAGAACAAAATTTTGCGGAATAAAATTCAAAGCTGTAAGATTGATATTCTCTAAATTGATGCAATTGAAAAACATATTGTGCCCATTACTGCCGTTTGCTATCAATGTTAGATTAGGCGCATTAAACGTGACTAAGGATGACATTCCACTGAACATAGTTGTAGAAGCGTTTAAATTACATAGACTCACATTTGGGAAATGTAAATCTGTAATAAGTGTACAATTTTGGAAACACATATTGCCTAATGTAGTTACAGTTTTAAAGCTATTATTTAAATTAATAAGCTTCCTGCAATTAGTAAAACTTTCTGAGCTGACCTCTAGAAGGGAATTGAAATATATTGTTTCCAAGTTTACACATTCACAAAAAGATCTATAACCTAACTTGATCATTCCAGGAAGTCTGACCCAATTTAAATTTGATGCTAAATAAAAAGCATTTCCAAAAGGACAATCAGTGATTAATCCAAGTGTATCATTAAAATAGGTGATATCTGTATTTCCATAAAATGCACTTCCAGCTAATACGTAATTTCCTCCAGTCACATTAAATTGAATATCATTTCCAACAACACTAAAAGATTTGATTCTATTAACTGATATACCAAGTTTAGAAGCAATTAAAGCAGAAGTGTTTAAAGTGTTACCAACTCCTCCAATAAAAGTATTAGGTTTATATTTATTTTGACCAAAAATGGTGTTTTGAAGTAAGTTTCCCATATAGTTGTTTTTATATTTTTAAAATTATATTTAACAAAAATTGATTATAATATTATCATATAAAAAGAAGTGTACAGAACTTGAACAGATTTGCAAGGTAGTTTAACAATTACATAAATATTTGTAGTATAGATCTAAGATGTAGATTGTCTTTTCTTAAAGAAAATTTATAATAAGATGCTTCATTTAAAAAATGGTAAGTGATTAAACAATATGTCTTATTGTTTTGTTTTTCAGTCTTTTACTGGATGTTTAATTTTTTTATGCCAATTACATTTGCATCGTAAAAACTTGAAAAACAACTTTATGAAATTCTTAAGTCTGACTTTGTGTTTTGTATTATTTTCTTTTGGAAATCCTAAAGAAAGTAAAAATGAGATTAAACCCATAAATCTTGAAATGGAGCGATTTAGTTCTCAGCTTGCAGATGTAAAAGCAATGATTAAAAAGAATGCTTCTTATAATACTAAAATTGCCTTTTTTATTGATATGAGAATCAAATCAGGGAAGAACAGATTTTTTGTTTATGATTTAGAAAAAGATCAAATCCTTGAAGAAGGACTTGTTGCAAACGGCGCAGGTTCTGAAACAGGAATCAGGGGAGAATTAAAATTTAGTAACGAGCCTAATTCTAAATGTACTTCTTTAGGCAGATATACAATTGGTAAATCCTATAAAGGAATGTTTGGAAAAACTTATAAACTGGCAGGTTTAGACGAAACCAATAATAATGCAGCTAAACGTGTTATTGTTTTACACTCGTATTCTGCGGTTCTTAATGAAGAACAGGATTATTATATTTCAAACAGCCAGGGATGTCCAATGGTGAGCGAAACTTTCTTTAAAAAGCTGGAGAAAATAATCGACAGTTCAAAGTCGAGTATTATTTTGAATATTTATTATTGAGTTATGAGTTATGAATTATGAGTTTACAATTAACAATTAACAATTAACAATTCACAATTAATTCATAACTCATAACTTTTTTTAGAATCTTTTATACTCTACACCGTGCTTGTCGGCATAAGGTAAAAGTAAATCCATTACTTTTTTATATTTTTTATCCAGTTCGATTCCTTTTGTATCATCAAGCTGTTTTGCTGCAAGATTGATTTCTTCCTCACTTTTTCCGTCGTCTATCATTTTGGCAATTTTAGGGAAATCGTTTGTTTGAACTTCCTGAGCATATTCAAATAATTCAATTCCGGCTTTTATAATGGGTTCTGTTTCATCGGTTTTGCTTAGGGCGTTAATTTTTTTGATGTCTTCTTTAAACGTGTTTCCGTAATAAAAGTTAACCGCATCAACACAATTAGAAGAACGCATCGATTTTTGATCATCGGCAAGAGCTTGCAAACTTCCATTTTGTTTCTGCTGATAGTATTCTTTAAATACACGCTCAAAGCTTTGCGGAATTTTATTGGCATTTAAACCAATAAGTTCAAAAACTCTGTTTGGAGAACTGTCTGTAAAAAAATTACATGAAAACAATAAGGTTGATACAAATACTAAGGCGAAGATTTTCTGGATTTTCATATATAAAATAATTAAGATTGTACAGGTTGAACAGATGCTGTCAGCTGGTTTAATTTTGCCAGAATATGTTTTTCATATTCGACTTGTTTTTGATCGCTTTTTCTGCCTGAGCTGAAGTTTTCGCTGATGAAATAGTTTTTAATAAAATGGCTTTTTCTGGCGCCTAAACTATAGTGCCAGCTTCCCATTTCGGAACTTACAAAGATAACAGCTTCTTCTAATTTCATGATTTTTTTATCAGGAAATAATGGTGTCATTTTGTAAACCGCATTATTTCTGCTGTCAAAAGTATAGCGAATCCGGGCCCTTATGTAAATATCATACAAACTATGCAGTACGCCATAAGCTAATAAAACGTAAAGGGAATAAAACCATACTTCGCCCAGTTTCTCTTCAAAAAAAGGAAGTACAATTGCCGCAGCGATAATACCAGCCAAAAACCACTGCGATATTTTTTGCAGTGGTTTAACAGGCTGGAATGAAAAAGAATGGGCAGATTCTGTTATATTATATTTTTCACGAATGTTCATTGCTGTTCAGTATTTCATCAATTTCATTGGCCAGATTTTGAATTTTTCTGCTGGTAAAAGCTTGTGCAATCATGACACATTTTTCTTTTCCATCTTTTAAATAATAAGCATTCAGAGAAGTATTTGTAGTAAGCATATACTGCCTAATACGTACTAATTCGAAGTTTTGAAAATCTTGCAGCGGAATACGAACAGGCGGATTTATAATACCAATTTTTGCTGTTATTTCTTTTTTGTCCATGTCAATACTCACTTGCTTCATCCAAATTGAAATAAAGCACAGAACTGCGAGAATGTCAAAAATCCAAAACATAACAGCTTCATGGAGCCAAAGACCCGCAGCTGCAAAAGCTGCCATTCCAACACTCACTATAATGCCAAAACCATATTCTCGTTTCAAGGTATATTGACTGCCGTTTTTTTCAAAATATTTTAAATGCGTCATTGTCATTTATTGTATGGTTACACCATCGATAATTATAAGGGAGCAATACAATGAAAAATAAGAGCTTGAATAATCTCCGGTAAGCTGATCGCTCAAACTGTCTAATTTAGCGCCCTTAAATTCAAATTTTCTTGAAGGTGTTTTTCCGTACGTATCGACCATTGTAATCTGTCCGTCAAGACCGTTTTTGCTGGTTGCAAAAGCACGCAGTAAATTAATATCCTGCTTTTCAAAATCCAGAGAGAAAAAGTAGCTTCTGTTATCTGTTTTATCTTCAGGATCTTTATAATTGGCTCCTTTGGTAAACGAAACCGTAGCCGAACGTAAAGGAACCGTGATTGTTTTGTTTCCATCTTTTATTGAAATTTCAATTTTGGTGCGTTTATCATCGCTCTGTCCAAATGAAATTTGTGTTAGAAAACAAAAGCAGATTAATAGTAATGAAAGGATTTTCTTATTCATAATAAATTTGATTTTAAAATTATTTTAGACAGCAAGATTACTTCATACCAAATCCATTAACAATTGCGAATTGGTAAATGGAGTGTTTAGATTTTTATTTGGTTAATTTTGAAATATATCAGGAATAATGCGGTTTTACAGCCTTAATTAAGAGGTTGTAAGTAAGAGTTTTATCCTTTAAAAACACAGGTAAATTGTTTGGTTTGTATAATGACAATTTGTACTTTGCCGTCAATTACCACTAATTATGCTCCAAAAAATCACAATTGATCTTCAAAATTTCAGAAAACAAAAACGGCTTTTTTATGTTTTGTTTTTGGTTTTAACTGCATTCAAAATTCAGGCACAAGATATTTCTCCTATCGAAAAAATAGCAGCAGAAGGATATGCAAAACGTTTTTCTGATACTGTTTCCTGTATAAAAATTCAGAAACAGGCACTTCATCTTGCACACAAGAATAAGAACAAGGAAGACGAAGTAATTAGTTATGCTTATCTGGCGCTTACCCAAAGACGATTGCTTCATTTAAAAGAGTTTATGCATTATGCAGATACGGCTTTTTATCTTTCGCAGCATATAACTAAAATAAGAGCAAAAGCCCATGCATCGGCTGCAATGGGATCTTTAAAATCTTATATTGAAGACAAGCCCCAGGCATTGAATTATTTATTAGAAGCCTATACATTATTTTCTAAAGTCAATGCACACGATCAATGTGCTAAAATTGCTTCGGATATTTCGTATTTGTTTTCTCCGGCATCGCCTACCAAAGTCGAAAAATATGCCAGAGAAGCCCTTGCACATGCAGAAAAATCCGGTGATGCAGAAAGCCAATTGTATGCAAGGCTTGCTTTTGGCGGTTTTTTGGCAGATAATTTAGAAACGGGCGGGATTTTAGAATGGGCAGCGGCGGTTAAGTTTTTTGAAGAAACAGTCGCTTTGGCTGAAAAAAATGCAGACAAAATTGTGAGCAAAAGTAATATTGGAATTGCTTATGTAAATCTGGCTGATCTTTATACAAAAGGACCAAAGCCTATAGATGAAAAAGCTTTTTTGTGGAATCTGCAAAAAGCAGAAAGTATTGCGAAAAAGTATAATGTGAAAATTATTCTGCGAAGTGCCATTGGACTAAAAGGGTATTATTTTATGCAAAAGGGCGATTATATTAGGGCTGAACTTCTTTTTACAGAAGGTATTAATTATCAAAAAAGCCTGCCGTATACAGATAATTATCTTTTTACTGCTTTTTACAAGAGTTTAAAAGATGTTGCGGTAAAGAGAAAAGATTTTCAGGCGTATTACGGTTACGATACACTTTATTCAAAATATACTCAGTTAAAATATAAGGAATCTACGCAGGCGCTGCTTCAAAATGCAGATGCCCGTTACGAATCTTCTAAAAAAGCAGAAAGAATCAAACAGCTGGAACTGGAAAAAGAACTGGAGCAGAAGAATAAATTATTGGGTTATGGTATTGCGGGCGTATTGTTAATTGGTCTTGTATTTATGTTTCGTTCGTATTATTACCGCCAGCGTTATTATCAAAACAGAGAAGATTTTCTAAAGCAGGAGCAGGTGCATAACGAACTTAAAATGCAGCTGATGGAAAAGGAAACGATCGAAAATCTGGCTGCGCGATTGTCACTCGAAAGAAGATTGCTGCGTTCGCAGATGGATCCGCATTTCATTTTTAATGCTTTAGGGAATATCCAAAGCATGATTTTACAAAAAGATACTATTCCTGCGGTTTCGTATTTAAATAAATTTGCCAAGCTCACCAGACAGGTTTTAGAGCAGTCGCGAAAAGAAACCATTTCGCTGGAAGAGGAAATTAATACTTTAAAAAATTATATCGAATTGCAGCAGCTTCGTTTAAATAATGGTTTTGATTATGTTATTGAATGTGATGAAAATGTTGAAACTGATATTTTGATACCGCCTCTGCTCATTCAGCCGTTTATAGAAAATGCGGTCGAACATGGTTTAAAACCTCAGGAAAATAGTGTAAAAGGTTTGATCGAAATTTATTTTAAAGAAGATGAAGAACAGCACAGTTTAATTTGTACGATTAAGGACAACGGAATTGGATTAGCGGCTTCGAGAAAATTAAAAATAAACGATACGCATCAGTCGCTTTCGACTACCATTACTGACGAAAGGCTGTCTAAAATGCAGAAAGAAAACCCAAATGCCGGATTTACGGTTAAGGAACGTGATCCTGAAACTGACGGCCGCGGTTGTATAGTAATTCTAAATATCCCGATTTTATCATGATTTATAAAACGATAATTATTGAAGACGAACATCGATTAAGAGAAGCTTTGTCGATTATGCTCGAAATGGTTTCCGGCGATACGATTCAAATTGTTGGTTATGCCGAAAGTGTTCCCGAAGCTGTAAAAATGGTTGACAGACTAAAACCTGATTTGGTTTTTATGGATATTATGCTGAAAGACGGAACTGGTTTTGATGTGCTGCAGCAAATTTCATTTAATTCATTTCACCTGATATTTACAACGGCTTTTGAACAGCATGCCATTAATGCGTTTAAATACAGTGCTGTAGATTATCTCTTAAAACCAATTGATCCGCAGGAATTAAAAACGGCTATAGACCGCATTGCGATTCTAGAAGAAAGGGTTTTAGAAAAACAGCAGATTACAGAATTGCAGACGAATTTATCAAAAACGCCGGACCGGCTTGTTCTGCCTACGCAGGAAGCAATGTATGTGGTAAAATTGGATCAGATTTTAAGATGTGAAACTTCGGGTTCGTATACAACGTTTTTTTTAACAGACGGCAGAAAAATAATGGTTTCTAAGCCTTTAAAGAATTATGAAGATATTCTGCTTCCGCCGATGTTTTTCAGGGTGCATCAATCGCATTTAATTAATGTTAATTCTATTTTGAGTTATTCGCGTGAAGGAATGGTACATATGAACGATAAATCGGTTGTGCCGATTTCGAGAGGAAAGAAAGAACAGTTTTTTAAATTAATGAAAGATGAAATTTAATTTCGGATAGTTCCTGACGGTTTATGTATTCAATTTATGCAAATACCAATTAAAAGCAACCAATGACAAAGTGCGGGTTTGGGAGCTGTTTTATTGTATCTATTTTTGACCTGTAACAAATAATAGAACCATGAACAATAAAACTTTATCAATCCTGAGCTACGTAACCATTATTGGCTGGATCGTAGCCTTTGTACAAAGCAAAGATGCATCACCAAAAAGTGATCTTGTAACGTATCACCTTAAACAAGGTTTCGGAATTTTTCTATTCTCATTAGTGGTAAATATTTTACTTTCTGTTGTAGTCTCAATTGTGCCTTCACTTTATTTTTTAAGCTACATTGGTTATGTAATTTTCATTTTATGGATTTTCGGAATCATTAATGCGGCTAATGAGCAAAAGAAACCTATTCCTGTTATTGGGCAGTTGTTTGAAGGTAAATTTGGTTTCATTAACTAAACCTTCAATTTTACACTTTTAGCAGTGTTTTTTTATTTTTTTGGATAGTATTATTCTCTGTTAGGGAATACTAAAACAGATCAGTTTCTATTAGTTTAACTTGTAGTTTGTTATTGAGGTTACTGAGACGTTTAGAACGGCACGCAATGCTGACAATAATTCTGATTTGAAAAGAGACAGTTTTTAACTGTCTCTTTTTTTATGATTTAAATGCTGTTATACAGCAGGAAAATTTAAGGTTTCTATTTCTGATAAATTATCGTTGAATTTTACAAAACTGGCAGGAAATCCTGTTTTTATCTTTCCAATTTTATTTTCTAAACCTATGGCAGCTGCGACTCTTGATGTTGCCATTTTTAGGGCTTCATCTGCCGAAACATTTAAATGATTGTAAGCATTTTGTACAGCTTCAAGCATCGAGATTGTGGCACCGGCTAAGTTTCCGTCTTCGTTTCTGTAAAAACCGTTTTCTAAATGGGCATCAAAATTATCCCATTTAAAGTTTTCTACTTTGCGTCCCAGGAAAGTAGCGTCGCTTATTAAAAAGAATTTTTCCTGTTTGAGTTTGTAAGCCACTTTTGCGGCCGCATAATCGCAGTGTGCTCCGTCTAAAATTATGGGAGCATACACTTTTTCATTTTCAAAAACAGCACCAACCAAACCTGGTTCACGATGACCAAACTGTGTCATGGCGTTGAATAAATGGGTAACGAGATTGATTCCTTTTGAGAAATAATGCTGTGCTTCTTTATAACCCATTGTAGAATGTCCTGCAGAAATTGTTATACCGCTTTCCAGCAGCATATTTAATTGTTCATCAGTAAAACATTCCGGAGCAATGGTGATTACTTTTATAACGTCTTTTCCGTGTTTGATGATTTCTTCCAGTTCAGCATTTGTTGGTTTACGAACCTGATCGATGCTGTGCGCACCGCGTTTTAAAGGATTTAAAAAAGGTCCTTCTAAATGCATTCCAATTACACCATTATTGTGTTTTTTAATGTAATTGCGGGCAGCTTCAATTCCTTGTAAAATGGTTTCTTTTGATGATGAAATTAAACAGGGCAAAACATGTGTTGTTCCGTATTTCAGACTCGAATTGTAAATATCCTGAATAGTTTCTTCATTTGGAGTCTGGCTGAAATAATGTTTTTCTCCTCCGTTTATCTGAATATCTATAAATCCGGCACCAATATGTTTTCCCTGCAGATCGATGGTTTTTATATCATTCGGAATTTCTTTTTGTACAGAAAGAATAGTTCCGTTTTCGATGATAATGACTCCATTATCAATTATTTCGTCACCAGTATGTATTATGGCATTAACAATTGCCTGTTTCATTGTAGTTGTGTTTCTTATTTTTATTTGAAAGTGAATTTCCAGAATTACAAATGTATCAATATCATTCGTAAGTCATCTTATTTAAAAATAAAATAAAAGATGCACAACCTGCAAATTAAAATGTTTTAAGGTCGATTTTTGGGTTACATTTTGGTGATAATAAACTCGCTTCGTCTGTTCATTTGATGCTGTGCTTCGGTACACGGAACTCCGTTTGAGCAGTTATTAATAAGCTGTGTTTCTCCATAGCCAATGGCACTTTCGATTCTTTCCGGAGCAATTCCCTGCGAAATGATGTAATCTCGGGTTGCTTTGGCACGTCGGTCAGAAAGTTCCAGATTGTATTGATCATTTGCGCGGGAATCAGTATGAGATTCAATTTTTATGACTACGCTTGGATATTGGCTCATTAACAAAACGACTTTGTTTAATTCTATAGCGGCATCATACCGAACATCTGATTTATCGAGATCAAAGAAAATAATACCAATTTTGATTTTCAGTAAACCGTCTTTTCTTTCGATCAGCGATGGATCAAGACCAATAGGAACTTGTGTTATTCCAGAATTTTCTGGTGTAACAATCGCTTTTGTTGTTGTGGTAAAATTGTCTTTTGATGCTTCAATTGTATAAGGCGTACTGCAATTGATGTTTTCGCTGAATTCGAATTTTCCATCAATTTTAGAAACGGTTTCATCAACTTTTTGATTTTCATTGTTTTTAAGAGTTACAATAGCGCCGGCAATTTTGTTGTTGGATGTAGCATCAAAAACATACCCTTCAATAGCTTGTGTACAGCTTCTTTCGAAAGAATAAATATCATCATCGCCTTTTCCGGTTTTTCTGTTCGAACATACAAAACCTTTGTTGGTTTCTTCGTTTACGATATAACCAAAATCGTCTCGATTGCTGTTTAATGGCGCGCCAAGATTGTTTGGAGAATCGAAAATTCCGTCGTTTAATCGGCTTTCGAAAACATCGAGTCCGCCCAGGCCTAAAAATCCGTCAGAAGAAAAATACAAAGCTTTGTCAGTTATAAACGGAAACATTTCGCGTCCGCTGGTATTTATTTTTTCGCCTAAATTCTTTGGGTTTGAATATTGGTCTTCGCCTAAAATATCGACTACAAAAATATCTGAAGCACCAATTGTTCCGGGCATGTCTGAAACGAAATACAATTTTTTCCCGTCTTTGCTTACAGAAGGCTGCCCAACTGAATAGTTATCACTGTTGAACGGCAGTTCTTTTACGTTTTCCCATCGAACGGTTCCATTGTTGTTTTCTACCGCTTTTGCCGAATATATTTTTAAGTTATTAATGCCTTTGCTGTCTCTTTTTAGTTTTCCGTTGTAATTATTTCGTGTAAAATAAATTGTTTTTTCATCTGGCGAAAAAGCGACACAGGCTTCATGAAACTGGGTTGTGATTTCTTTACCAAAACGTTCTTTAAAAGTAACATTGGCTTGGGTTGGGCTTATTTTGCCTAATTGCAGGTTTAAATAAGGCTGATCGTTCCAGCCGTATTTTGCTGTTTTTAGATAAGAGGAATCTACGGTAGTAGAATATACCAAATCGCCTTTGTAAAACATAGGTCCAAAATCTGAATAAGCTGAATTGATTTCGAGGTTTTCGAGTAAAAACTGTGGTTTTATTTTTTTTATATCTTCGAGTGTTACGGTTTTAAGCGAAAAATTCTGCGCTCTGGAATCTGATGTTTTTTGTTTTTCAGAAAAGTTTTTCATCATTTTTTTTGCCAGATCATAATTCTGAATTCCCTGTAAAGACTGCGAGTATCTAAAATAGTATTCCGGAGAAACTTCGTTTGGATAATCTGCAATCAGTTTTCCGTACCATTTGCTGGCACTTGTCATTTGTGTATTAAAATAATGTGCATCTCCGGCACGCTGTAAAATTTCTTTTGAAACGTCACCGCTTTTTATGGACATTTCATACGATTTTGCGGCTTCGATATAATACATTTTATCAAACAAAGCATCTGCCGATTTGTTTTTGGTCTGTGAATACAGGATTTGCATTGCCAGAAGTAGGAGTATAGTAATTCTTCTTTCCATAAAGCATAGTTTTAAAAGAATCTGGGAGATTTTAATCCCTTTTTACGAGACACTAATTCAAATCGAAGCATTATTTCATGCGTACCGCTGTTGTAAGTCTGTAGTTCGGTTGTGGTATAATCATACGCATATCCAACCAAAAACTGAGGCGTAATTTGTAAAGAGGCCATTGCACTTACAGAATCTCCTGTACGATAAGAAGCACCAAGTGTTATAGCATTATTGAACATGAAATTGGCTGAAAAATCAGCGATCAGGGGTGCACCGGCAACGTATTTAACCAACACGGCAGGTTTAAATTTAGTATGCGCGGAAAGGTCAAAAACAATTCCTCCAATTAAGTAAACGTGCATTCTTTCGTTTACAAGATCATCGGCTATATCATCGTAATTATATCTTTCGCGGGTTAAAAAGTTAGGAATGGCAATTCCAATGTAATCTCTTTCGCCGTGCCAGTATAATCCGGCGCCTACAACGGGAAGGAATTTATTGGTAATGTTTTCGCGAAACTGAACGTCAGGATCTTTGTGGCTTCCTTTTGTCCAGTCGATGTTAATGACTCTTCCGCCGCCTTTAAGACCAAAAGATAATTTGTAAGTCTGCCCTGATTGTATGGTATAAGAGAAATTAGCATCAATATATTGTTCTTCTGACGGGCCTATTTCTTCGCTGACTACAGATAAACCTAATCCAAGATTTTTTGCAATGGGTGTATCCAGAGTAAAAGACTGTGTATTTGGGGCGCCTTCAAGACCCACCCATTGTGTTCTGTATATTCCGGTTATGGCTAAATGACCTAATGAGCCGGCATACGCAGAGTTTACACTTAGCGTATTATACATATACTGCGTGTATTGCGGATCTTGCTGTGCAGCAACACCAAATACAGAAAGCATCGTAATGATTGTGAAAATCTTATTTATATTTTTAATCATAGCCAATTCTTATTTTGGTTATCCTATTTTATTTTAAATAAAGCCATCCGGATTTTTTAGCCGAACCGTTTCCGAGATCAAGAACGTAGAAATAAGTACCTTCTGGAAGTGTTTTTGCAGATCCGTCGGCTTTTCCGTCCCAGGTATTATCATATCCTTTTTTGTAATACACTAAATTGCCCCAGCGGTTAAATATCTCTAATTGATTATCCGGATACTGTGTGATACAATCGATATAGAAAGTATCGTTTTGTCCGTCGTCGTTTGGAGAAAACTCATTGTAAATTTTCAAACAGTTTGGCGATACGGCTGCACTATCCTGATTATTGGATGAGTTGGTATCTATCTGATCCATTTTTACAAGATGGGCTGTATTTAAATAATCATTAAAATCTACTACTTTGGCGTTAATGGTTAAGGTTTGTGTGCTTCCGGCATTTACACTCGGGATTGCCCAGACACTAGTCGAGCTGTTATAAGTTCCAGATGATACTGTAGAACTGTTTAACAAATATCCTTTTGGAAGAATATCCTGAACCTCAACATTTGTGGCTGTCAGGTTTCCAAGATTTTCGGCGGTAATAGTAAAAATTACTTCACTGCCCATAGCGGCATCGGTTTGGTCGACTTCTTTATTTATGGCAATATCTGTTGAAGGAATATTTACAAACTCAGAATCTTCGTCGTCTTCGCTTTGATCGCCGTTATCATTATTCGGTTTACTGTCCGGATCAAACTGATTGCTTGCCGTTACCTGAGCGATATTTAAATAATCGTTTGCTTCTAATCCGTGCGGACTTCCAACAGTCGCCTGATAGGTTAAGGTTATACCGCCGACAGGAACGGTTAAGTCAACCCATTTTATAATGCTTTTACTAAATATTCCTCCATTAGTAATGCTGCTGATATTTGAAAAACCGATAGGAATTAAATCTTCGACAGCAACACCCGTTGCTGTACTTGGGCCTTCGTTGTTAATTTGTATCGTATAGGTTACTACTTCGTTTACATTTGCGTTTTTATTGCTGACTGTTTTCTCTAAACTTAAATCGGCAACAGCCACTTTAATCTGCAGACTGTCATAATCGTCTTCTGTTGTAACTCCGTTATTTGGCGTTGAATCCGGATCAGGCAGGTTGCTGGCAATAACTTCTGTAGTGTTGGTATATTGGCCTGCAGCTCCAGACGGTGGATTTACTGTTGTATAAATATCCAAAGACTGGTCTGTTCCGGCAGCAATAGAGCCTGCGTTCCAAACTCCGGTTACGTAATTATAAAGACCGCTTGTAGGACTGCTGGTTACATACGTGAATCCGGGAGGCAGTAAGTCTTTAACCATTACACCAGTGGCATCTGCCGGACCATCATTGGTAACTGTAACCGTAAAAATAACGGTCGAACCAACATCGTGCACGGCATCTTGGTTTAATGCTGTTTTAGCTATAGATAAATCGGCCATAACAATTACCGGCGTTACCGAAATGCTGTCGTAATCGTCTTCTGTCGCAACCCCATTTCCCGGCGTGCTATCCGGGTCAAATTGGTCTGCGGTCATGATTTCGGCAGTGTTTAAATATTCATCTGTGGTTCCGGTTGGGCTTTTTACAAAAACATTAATCAATAAGGTATGACTGTTGCCCGGAAGTATAGTTCCCGGTGTCCATATTCCGGTATTTTGATTGTAGCTTCCAGAGGTAGAATTGTAAAAAATGTATTCGTAACCAGACGGAATAATATCTTTTACGGTTACTCCGGTCGAAATACTCGGACCTGAATTGGTTACGGTTACAGAAAATGAAATCTGCGAACCAACATCGGGTGTAAGATTGTTGTTGATTACATTTTTCTCTATTGAAAGATCTGCGACAGCTGGAACAGGAGAGAGTAATACAGATGAAATGTCGTCTTCTCCAGAAACATTGTTATTGGGTGTACTGTCCGGATCTAATTCGTTTGAAGCATACACTTCGGCTGTGTTTTGATAGTTTCCGGTTAGATTTACTTTTGCAGATATTAAAAGCGATTCTGATCCTCCGTTTGGAATTGTTCCGATATCCCAAATTCCGGTTGTATTAAAATATTGTCCTGCGGTTGAGCTGTAAACTACATAATCATAACCGCTTGGCAGTAAATCGATGACTTTTACTCCGGTTGCATTTTGCGGACCGTCGTTTTTGACCGTGATTTCAAAAGTAACTGCTGCACCAAATATTGGACTCAAATTACCGCCGACAACTGCTTTTACAAGAGATAAGTCAGCCAAAGCCTGAGATGGAGTAACAGCAGCTTCTGCATAATCGTCTTCGGTTGGAACACCGTTATTTGGAGTTGAGTTTGGATCTGGCAGACTGCTTGCTGTTACCTCAGCAATATTGTTATAATTTCCGGCAGGATTTACCGTTGCTGTAATTTGCAATGTCTGCGAATCACCATTTAACAAAGAACCAATATTCCATTTTCCTGTAGTTCGGTTATAAGTTCCTTTGGTTGCTGTAAAACTGCTATACGTATATCCGTTAGGCAGTAAATCGGTTACTTCGACACCTGCAGCATTTTGAGGACCGCTGTTGGTAACTACAATTTCAAAAGTAACTAATGAACCTACTAAAGGCGTTGGATTATTTACGGTTTTGGTTAAAGATAAATTGGCTGCCTGATTGATTGGAACTGTTATTGCCGAATCATAATCGTCTTCCGTAGTAATTCCGTTATTTGGCGTTGAATCGGGATCGGGAAGAGCAGCGGCAGTAACTTCGGCAGTATTTAAATAATTTCCAGCAGTATTTACTGTGGCAATAATTTGTAAAGTTTCAGATTTTCCATTGATTAAATTACCCACATTCCATAATCCTGTTACGGGATTGTAAGTTCCTGTAGAAATAGTAAAATTAGTAAAGGTATATCCTGATGGAAGTAAGTCTGTTACTTGTACGCCTGTATTATCCTGCGGACCATTATTGGTTACTACAACTTCGAAAGTAACTAAAGAACCTGCTAACGGCGTCGCATTGCTCACTGTTTTAGTTAAAGATAAATCTGATGCCTGAGTTGTTGGCGTAATTGTGGCTGTTGCATAATCATCTTCTGATGCGGCACCATTATTTGGCGTTGAATCTGGATCAGGAAGATTTGCTGCTGTTACTTCTGCCACATTCAGATAATTTCCTGATGCATTTACAGCTGCGGTTAATTGCAGTGTTTCAGATTTTCCGTTAATTAAATTACCAACAATCCAAATTCCGGTTACAGGATCATAAGTTCCGGTAGAAATAGTAAAACTATTATACGTATATCCGTTAGGAAGTAAATCAGTTACTTGTACACCTGTATTATCCTGCGGTCCGTTATTGGTCACGATAACTTCAAAAATAACCTGCGAGCCTACTATTGGTGTTGTATTATTTACCGTTTTAGTTAAAGATAAATCCGATGACTGATTCGTTGGCGTAATTGCAGCTTCGGCATAATCATCTTCTGTCGTAACACCATTATTTGGTGTTGAATCTGGGTCAGAAGCTGAACTTGCTGTAACTTCAGCTGTATTCAAATAATTTCCGGAAGGATTTACCACAGTAGTTATTTGTAAAGTATGTGAAGCGGCAGCAGGAAGTGTACCCACATTCCATAATCCTGTTGTTGGATTATAAGTTCCAATAGTAGTGTTGTAGGAAACATACGTATATCCGGAAGGCAGTAAATCGGTTACTGTTACATCATTTGTTTCCTGGGGTCCTGCATTGTTTATTCCAATGCTAAAAGTTACCTGAGAACCAATTATTGGGGTACTGTTATTAACTGTTTTTGTTAAAGATAAATCGGCAGAAGGCTGAACTGGAACTGTCGCAGCTTCGGCATAATCGTCTTCTGCAGCTACACCATTATTTGGAGTCGAATCGGGATCGGGAAGATCACTGGCAGTAACTTCGGCAGTATTAGTATAAACTCCCGTATTATTAACAGAAGCAACGATCTGCAATGTTTCAGAATCTCCGCTGGCTAAATTGCCAACCGTCCAAATTCCGTTAGAGGTGTTATATGTTCCTGTTGAAACGGTAAAGCCAATAAAATTATAACCGCTTGGCAATATATCTGTTACCTGAACTCCAGTATTGTTTTGAGGTCCGCTATTGGTTACCACCACTTCAAAAATAACCTGAGATCCAATAAGAGGCGTTGGATTATTAACCGTTTTGGCTAACGATAAATCTGAAGACAACGTTATTGGTGTAGTAAGAACTTCGGCATAATCGTCTTCTGTCGTAATTCCGTTATTTGGAGTAGAGTCTGGATCCGGAATAGCAGCAGCTGTAATTTCAGTGCTGTTTAAATAATTTCCGGAACTATTTACAGTGGCCGTAAGCTGCAGGGTTTCAATTTTTCCGTTTACCAAATTCCCTACAGTCCAAACTCCAGTTGCCGGATTAAAAGCCCCTGTTGAAACTGTAAAACTATTGTACGTATATCCCGAAGGCAGTAAATCTGTTACCTGAACGCCTGTATTATCCTGAGGTCCGTTATTAGTTACTGTAATCGCAAAAGTCACCTGACTGCCCACCAAAGGCGTGGCATTAGTTACCGTTTTTGTAACAGATAAATCAGATGAAGGCGGTACAGGTGTTGTTGAAACTTCGGCGTAATCATCTTCAGTCGTAACGCCATTATTTGGTGTTGAATCCGGATCAGGAAGATCACTTGCTGTTACTTCGGCTTTGTTAAGATAATCTCCAGAGGCATTTACGGTTGCTGTAATTTGAAGTGTTTCAAATTTTGTATTCACTAAATTGCCAACGGTCCAAACACCAGTTAGGGGATTATAAACTCCTGTTGAAACCGTAAAACTATTATACGTATATCCGGAAGGCAGTAAATCAGTAACCTGAATACCTGTATTGTCCTGTGGGCCGTTATTGGTCACAATAATTTCAAAAGTAACTTGTGAACCCACTAAAGGCGTTGGATTATTTACTGATTTGGTTAAAGATAAATCGGCTGAAGGCTGGGTTGGCGTAATAACAGCATTGTCTTCATCGTCTTCGCTTTGATCACCGTCGTCGTTATTTGGTGTTGAATCCGGATCAGGAAGATCACTAGCCGTTACCTGAGCAATATTAGTATAAATTCCTGCTGGCATTACTTTGGCATCTATAATAAGAGATTCAGAAACACCAACATCTACCGTTCCTACATTCCATAAACCCGTCACCTCATTATAAATTCCTGCTGATGAGCTGTAGTTTACAAATTCAAAACCTGACGGAAGTAAATCGGTTACCTGAACTCCGGTTGCATTATTTGGACCGCTGTTGGTAATAACCAATTCAAATGAAACCTGGCTTCCCACAACCGGACTCGTATTTCCGGCTACTACATTTTTAACTAAAGATAAATCAGCAGACGGGCCTATAAAAGTAATTTCGGCTGTATCCTGATCGTCTTCTGTTGGAATATTATTATTTGGCGTACTATCAGGATCTGGTAAATCACTTGCTGTTATCTGAGCAGTATTTACATAACTTCCTAAAGGATTTACAAAGGCGCTGAAAGTTAGGTTTGTATTGGCACCGTTTGCCAAAACTAAATTGTTCCAATTTATAGAAGCATTGGCTACCTGATATAAACCGCCATTTGACACTGATCCCGGAATCAGCGTATAACCAACCGGAATAATATCCTGAACACTAACTCCCGTAGCATTTCCAGGTCCTTTGTTTACTACATTAATAGTAAAATTGACTTGCTGTCCTGCTGCTGCAGTAGTTGGTGAAACCGATTTGGTTAATTCTAAATCAGCTGATTTTAGGGTGACATTGGTACTTGCCATATCGTCTTCAGGAAGACCATTTCCCGGTGTACTGTCAGGATCGACCTGATGTGCTGTTTGTATTTCGGCAGTATTTACATAATTGGCAGCTGCTGCAACATTTACTTTTGCTGTAATTTGTAAAGTAAGCGAGTTTCCGTTGTTTAGGTTACCAACATTCCAAATCCCTGTTGTATTGTTATACTTTCCTGCTCCATTATCGCTTACATAGGTATATCCCGGAGGAAGATGATCTGAAACAGTAATTCCGGAAGCATTATTTGGTCCGCTGTTCGTTACTCTAATCGTAAACACAACATTGTCATTGATGCTGACCGATGTTGGTGAAACTGTTTTTTGAAGAGATAAATCGGCAACATCTAATATTATAGCTGCATCATCCTGATCATCTTCTGCCAAAACATTATTATTTGGTGTACTGTCCGGATCAAATTGGTCTGATGCAATTATTTCTGCGATATTAGTATATGATCCTGTTGATTTAATTACAGCCTGAAAAGTTAAAGTTATACGGCTTCCAACAGGAACAGTAAGATTACTCCACGTAATGGTATTATCACCAAGATTATATTGTCCGGCAAAATTTGCTGATCCCGGAACTATCGTATAACCAGAAGGAATATAATCCCGAACTGATACTCCGGTAGCATCAACGGTTCCTCCTAAAGAGTTATTATTGAAAATCTGAATATTGAAGGTTACGATATCTCCAGCACTTCCTGTTATGGGAGTAACTGATTTTGTTAATTCAAGATCTGCTACAGACAAAATAGTAAGAGTCATGGTATCTGATGAAACAGCGCAATTTCCGTTAGTTACCGTCCATCTTAAAACATACGTTCCTGAAATAGTACCTGTAACAGCTGTTGTAGGAGATGTTACATTAGTAAATCCTACTATACTTGGTCCAGATACCTGTGTCCATTCTCCGGTTCCAACGGCTGGTGTACCGGCATTCATATTTACAGGAGAAAACTGCGGAATAGTTTGATCTGGCCCTGCATTCGCAGTCGATGGCTGATCGTAGATGGTTACTATAACAGAATCCTGTGAAATACATCCGTTTAAATTTAAAGTCGTAACAGTCCAAAGAAACTCATAAGTCCCCGGAATTAAACCTAACATTAGAGAGTTTTCACTGTTTGGTGAAGCAATATTTGCAGTATTTGGGCCAGAAGTCATAGTCCAGGTTCCCAGACCTGAAGTAACGGCCTGAGCGGCCATTGTGGCGGTATCGACATCACATAATTCCTGATCCGGTCCTGCATTTGCAATGGAAGGCGGAATATCATTAAAAGTTATTTCAACAGTATCTGAAGAAGGCTGACATAACGATGGATTGGTAAAAGGTCCGTTTGTAACCGTCCATGTTAATCTGTATGTACCTAAAGTTGTAATATTAGACAGCGTGGTTACAGGACTGTTAGGATTATTGATTACTACGGCACCTCCGGATGGATCATCTCCCGGACTGGCAAAAGACCACGTTCCGATACCCACAGCGGGCGGAACAGCGGCAGTTTGATATGTGGTTTGACAGGCAGCAGTATCATCAGGACCTGCATCGGCAGTGCTTGGCGCTGCGTTCATTTCGATTCTTACTATATCTGATAATGTTCGGCAGGAATTACTTTCAAATACCCATTCCAGAATATAAAGTCCCGGAACTGTTAAACCTGTAACTGTAGTTAATGGGGCAGAAGGGGTGGTAATTACAGCAACACTTCCTGAAGGCTGATAAACAAAACGCCATTCGGCTACGGATACATCGGGAGGAGGCATATTTCCAGTCAGAGTTGCAGTTCCTCCAACATCAGCAATACATAAAGTTTGATCTGCTCCGGCATTTGGATCTATACTCGCGCCGCTGTAAATAGTAACATTTACAGTATCTGATGATCCCGGACAAGTACTGCCATTAGGATAGGTTACAGGACTGGTTGTATAAGTAAAAACATAACTGTTTCCGGGAACAACAGTTGCATTTGCAACATAACTGTTTGGAGGCGATTGTGTAATAACAACATCATTACTATTTCCTGTAGTGCTGGTAAGCGTCCAGATTCCCGTTGAGTTTTCATTTCCTTTAAGCTGAATACTGGTAACATCACAATAGTTCTGATCGATGCCGGCATTGGCGGCTGGTGCGACTACTACAACTACATCATCAAAAGTTCCCTGACACAGGAAAATGCTTTTTGCTGTAATCGTCCATCTAAAAGTATAAGTACCGGCAACAAGTCCGTTAATTACAGTATTTGGACTTGAAGGATTCACAATATTAGGCTGATTTGGCGCACCAGTCAAAACCGACCATTGTCCGCTTTCAAAGAAACTGTCATAAGTACTTCCGGCCATTGTAACACTGGTACTGCCGCAGATATTTTGATCAGGCCCTGCATTGGCTGCAATAGGCGGGATTCCAATAGTTAAATTAATATCATCAAATGCCTCACCGCAGACTTCGGCATTAATAGTCCATCTAAAAATATAAAAACCGCTGTATGCAAAAGTAAACACCGCATTAGGATCATGTTCGTCACTTATTGTATAACCTCCAACACCTGAAATTCTTGTCCAGGTTCCTACACCGCCGCTGCTTGGTGTTGCGGCCATAGTAATGGTATTACCGCATATTTCCTGATCCGGGCCCGCGTTTGCAGCAGGAGGTGTGTTGGCAATAGTAATCGAAACAGAACTTCTGTTAGGTTCGCATAATCTGGTTATGGTTTCAATTGCCCATGTAAATACGTACGTTCCATTTCCGGGAACCGTTACCATGGTATTTGGATCATTTTCGTCAGCAATAATAACTCCGGCAGCAGGCACTACCGTCCAGATTCCGGTTTCTAATATTCCCGGTGTATTTCCGCTTAGATTAAAAGAACTTGTGCCTGAAGGATAACAAGCATCCGGCCCGGCATCAGCACTGGATGAAGCAGTGGCATTATTTGTGGCAATAGTTACCGTATCAGAAATAGATGCACTGCAGGAAGGTCCCGGATGAAGATAAGCTATAGTCCATTGTAATTGATATGCAGATGCAGCTGTAGTAAAACCTGTTGCAATCGCGTTTGGATCATTTACATTAGAAAAAGTTATCGTACTTGGACCAGAAACCTGACTCCAGGTACCAATTTCGCCGCTTAAAGGAGGACTTGCGGCAAGAGGCACTTGTGAATTGGTGCAGACTATCTGATCGGGTCCTGCATCTGTTGTGCCTAAATTGCTTCCTGATACATGTATCGTTACATTAGAAACCGAGAAACCGCATTTTGCACCGCCGCCTTTTGTAATATATTCAAAAACATAAGTTCCGGGAATTAATCCGGTTACTTGCGTGTCAACTGCAAAATTGTCAACAATTACAGCTTCATTTGGCCCGCTCAGCTGACTCCAGAAATGCATTCCTTCATCTGTTGCAACTCCTGATAAAACCGTAGTTGTGTCTCCGCATGGCAGACTTACATCAGAACCTGCATTTGAAGGCGTTGGTTCGCCAGAAACTAAAATATTCAAAGAGTCGAAACCATAATCGCATCCTATAGGAAGTGATCCGTCTTGTTTTCGAACAAATTCAACAATATATTCACCAGAAGTGGTGAGCGTAAGAGTTAAGGAATTTCCAATATTGGTATAGGCAGTTGGAAAAGGACCTAATGGCGAACCTGCAGGACCGCTAACGATTCTATATTGGTTATAACCCGTTCCTGTAACCGTAAGCGGAATTGTAAATACAGTTGCATTACAGTTCCCTATTAAATCATCACCATTATTAGCGACAATCGTTCTTGTAGCACTATTAAACTGAACAATATAATCTTTAGTAAAAATACAGCCTGTATTACTGTTGGTAAGCGTATATCTAAATCTGTAAGGATCTCCGGCATCAGATATGTTAGTCACCAAAGTAGTAGGATTAGTCGGTGAAACAATTACTGCACCTGTGTCTCCTTCAATCTGCGTCCATTGTACCGTTTCACCGGCATATAATGGAGTCTGAGCTACAAGTGTTACCTGATTAATACTGCTGTCGCAAAAGAATATATTTTCATCTCCGCCCGGCAGTGTTGTTACATCCTGTGTGGCCGGAGGAACTGTAATCGTAACAAGATCATTTCCGGAGGCACAAGGTCCTGTAACCGTCCATCTAAAAGTATAAGTACCTTCAACAAGGTTAGAAATTTGAGTATCGTTAGAATTTGGACTGCCAATAGAAGGTGTATTTGGACCGCTTACAAAAGTCCATTGACCATTTTGCCCGTTAAGACCGCAGCCGCCATAAGTTCCCGTAAGATTTGTACTTTGTGTAGTAGTATAACAATTGCTTAAAGTTTGATCTGCTCCGGCAGAAACCGGCTTAACACCGCCGTAATTGGTAACCGTAATTTGAGATGTCGTTCTGCATCGCTGCCCTGCAGCATATTCTGGCCCTTCTATAACCCATTGAAGTGTTGTTGTACCGCAGCTTGTCTGCGGTAAAGTTATAGTTGAGGTAGGCAGATTTGGAAAATTGATTACAACTCCGGCATTGTTAGCGCCTACTATTTCCCAATGAGCCGTTTCTCCTGTGTTTTGAGGAGCATTAGCAGAAATTGTTAATGTTCCGGCACTATTGGGACAGCTTGTTATATTACCTCCCGCATTGGCAATAGTGATAGGCTGTACATTAACCACTTTATCCTGATACGCAAATACGCCGTCTCCGCAGGTTGCACTATATCTAAAAATATACGTGTTCCCTCCTGTGTAACCAGAAATCGTAGTCGTAGGATTGTTAGGAGAATTAATAACAACAGTAGGTCCTGAAATCTGAGTCCATAACACATTTCCAATAATGGGAGACGGGTTATTTCCAGTCAGTACCAGAGCATCTGTTTCGCAGATAGTAACATTAAGAATACCGGCATTTACAGAACAGTTTTGCCCATACAGGTCTGTTGTATAAATAAAAAGAATAAAAATACTTAAAACCAGTTTTTTGAAATACTTCCTAATTAGTATAGATTGTTCCATAGGCTTCGGGATTGAAAAGTGGACACGAACAATTTATAGAACCACGTTATATTAATAAATTTATGTTGTAAATTCAGGTAAAATGACGTTAGGCTGGGTAGAGTGGGGATTTCAAATTTACATAAAGAAAGATGTAAGAAATTTATTTAGATGTTTCAAGTTATAAAATGCAACCATTTTTTTGTTTTGAAACACTGTATTTTGGGCAGAAAATCAATTTTGATAAAAAAATAAGGGCAAAATTAATTTGCCCTGTTTCTTTCTTCTTCATTTCCGAAATTGCTTTGTTTAGACTGAATTTTTTGGTTTCCAAATTTATAGCTTAACGAAATTCTAAAACCTCTTGTATCGCTGTAGCTTTTTGCATTGGTTTTAATGCCGTTTGATTGGTAACTAATTAATGGTTTTTGTGCATTTAAAAGATCTTCGCCAACAATGGTAAGCGCCAGTTTTTTATTTAAAGTGAGAACTTTAACCGAAACATCTAAAATATGTAAAGTCGAAATATTAAAAATCTGATAACGTCCCGGAAGCTGCAACCCATAATTCACACCCAAAAACAAAGTTTTGGTATGGTTTATCGTAAAATCATTATTGGTATAAAAATACCCGTTATAACCTTCAATTGAATTTATAAAATCAGTTTTAGATTTTACATTTTGATAGTTCAGATTAAAACCTGTAAAACTGTTCCACCAAGACCATTTGTTGAAATTATATGAAGTCGAAAATCCAATTTGATATGTATCAGCATAATTTAAAGGCGTACTTCTCGTAACGTTTGTAACGGGATCGATAATTGATAATTCCTGTCCGAAATCTGAAACCTGAGAAAAATAAACAGAATTCACCCATTTTTGGTTTCGAATAAATGAAAACTCGAAATTATCAATAATAGAAGGTTTCAAATACGGATTTCCCTCTGAATAATAATACGGACTTGTTTTAATAACAAACGGATTTAGATAATCAAAATCAGGTCTGCGGATTCTTCGGCTGTAATTCAACGAAAAAGTATTGTTTTCATTCGGTACATACGTCACGTAAGCCGTTGGAAATAGTTTAATGTAATTATTGGTATTCGTTTGGTTTAAATTTTCTGAGAAACCTTTTGTCTGCGTAGCTTCAAATCGCAGACCAATCTGCGTTTCCCATTTAGGATTTATTTTTTTACTTCCGGAAAAATACAAAGCCTGATTGTATTCTTTATAATTAAACACATTCGACTGATTGGTATTTAAAACTGGATTTCCCGTTTCATTATCATACACCACAAGATTGTTATTTGTGTTGGTATGAAAAGCCTTTGCACCAAAACTAAGATTGGCCCAGACAGCAGGAAAGGTAAAATCGACAGCGGCTGAATAATTGTTTATTTTATTAAGATTGCTGTTTGTAGAAGAAAAAAAACTGTTAGAAATAACATTCTTATCAGCATCTAATTCATTGCCGAAAAAAAAGCGGTAATCGTCTTTTTGATAATTAAAATAATCAAGATCAACCGAAATATTTTTTCCTAAACTATCCAAAACAAAAGTATTATGAAGATTTACAGAATTCATTTTTGGAGCATTTTCAGCTTTTACATCAGATGCGATATAAGAGTTTACAGCATCATCAGTATATATAGTCGTAAACGGATTATTAGCAGAAACTCTATTATTAAAACTGCCCAGATAGCTCATTCCTGCAGACCATTTAGTACTTAGTTTATAATCTATTCCAAGACTTAAACTCAATAAATCGTTTTTAGTTTTATTGGCTGTTTGCTGTTTCCATACTTCATTTGGGTAATAAATTTTACTTTCAGAAGTTCTTAAAAGCTTTCCTGTTCCTTTGCTTACAGAAGTCTGTAGAGAAAGTCTATCTTGATTATAAGTAAATAATCCGTTAAGGTTGCCGCCTGCGTATGTTTTTTGTGTGTACGCACTTCCAATATTAGCATTCCATGAATTTGCTTTTGCCGTTTTCAGTTTAATATTAATTAATCCGCTGTTGCCTTCAGCATCATATTTTGCCGGAGGTGTTGTAATCACTTCAATACTTTTGATATTATCTGACGGAATAGATTTAAGAAATGCAGCCAAATCTTCCTGAGGCATTTTTTGTAAACGATCGTCAATCATAACCAGGATTTCTCCCTTACCCACAATTGAAATAACTTCATTTTGCACGCGAACCGTTGGAGTTGCTTTTAGTGCGTCTAATGCAGTTCCGCCGGCAGCTGTTACCGAGTTTTCTACATTAAAAACAAGTCGGTCAACCTTTTGTTCAACCAGTTTTTTTCTTGATTGTATCGTCACACTTTCAAGCTGCACCGTTTCTTTAATTTCAATCAATCCAAAATCCATGTTTTGGTCAAGTATAATTTCTTTGTTGAGGTATTCTGTTCCAAATTGTTCCAGTAACAGTTTGTAAGTTCCTTTTGCAGCTTTCATTTCAAAATTCCCTAAGCTGTCGGTAGAAACAGATACAAGTATTTTATTGTCTTTTAATAAACTGGCAATTACAAACTCGACAGCAGTTTTATTTTGATTTACTACTTTTCCTTTCAGTTCAAATTGCTGACCGAAAGAATTGATTTTAAACAGAAGAACAAATACTAAAAGAATAATTTTTTTCATGGTTTTAAATTAATTACCCTGCAAAACTGTATCGAAAAAAGGCTGAAAACTACTTTTATCGACAAACCCCCGCGAATAATCTACAAACCCTGTTTTGGGCTTTTTTTTGAATGTATATCTTTGAAAAAAATTACAAAAACATGCATAAGGGAACTTTATCAAAAAAAGCAGAAATACTAATTCATATTGTCTACTGGTTTTTGATGGCCTATTTTACATTCATTAAAAACCCAATACGAGCAAGACTTTATGTGCCGGATTTGTTTTTTATAACCTATCTGATTGTTTTTATCCTTACTTTCTATTTTCATTATTTCGCAGTAATGAAATTCGTTTTTAAATCCTTTCAATGGAAAAGATTTTTTGCAGGCGTTCTCGTTTCTTATTTGTTTTTTACAGCTTTAAGATGGCTGATTGAGCAGGTTATAACTCATATTTTATTTCAAAGAATAAATTATACCAATACTGCATTTTTAAATTATATGTTCGATAATCTGCAATACAGCAGTATGCCGATTATTTTGAGTTCCCTGCTTTGGTTTGTTATTTATTTTATCCGTCTTTTAGAGTACAACCAGATTATTTTAGAAGAAAACAAAAGCACGGAGATTAAATTTTTGAAAGCCCAGATAAACCCGCATTTTATTTTTAATACGCTCAATAATATTTATTCGATGGTTTATTTTCAGTCGGACAAATCGTTAACAGCGATCGAAAAACTGAGTCAGATTATGCGGTTTACGACTTACGAATCGCAGAAAGAAAAGATTAAATTATCAGATGAAATCGATTATATAAAAGCTTATATCGAGCTCGAACAACTAAGACATCAGGAAACTGCTTTTGTTGATTTGAAAACCGAAACCGAAAATGAGTTCGAAGAAATTCCGCCTTATATTTTATCACCTTTAATTGAAAATGCTTTAAAACACGGCAAAACTTCTACAGAAAATCCTATTACAATTGATTTAAAAGTAAAAGACAAAAAACTCATTTTTAAAGTTCTAAATGATATTGGAACACAAAAAAAAGACAAACTGGGAGGAATTGGATTAGAAAACCTCAAAAAACGATTAGAAATATATTATCCGCAAAAACATCAAATAAAATTTACGAACCAAAACAATCAGTTTACAGCCGAACTTGAAATAGATTTAAAATGAAAAAAATAAATTGTATCATATTAGACGACGAACCTTTTGCAGTAAAATTACTGGCAGATTATGCCTCAAAAGTGCCAAGGCTGAATGTTTTATATGCCGATTCTGATGTTTTTAAGGCCATTGAAATACTAAACAACGAATCTGTCGACTTGGTTTTTATCGATATCCAAATGCCGCAGTTAACCGGTTTAGAATTAATGCAGATGTTCAATCAAAAGCACAATTTCATTATTACTTCGGCGTATCCGGAATATGCTTTAGATGTTTTTCAGTTCCATGTTATTGATTATCTGCTGAAACCTATTGTTTTTAATCGATTTTATCAAAGTGTTGAGAAATTTATACGCTGGCAGGAAACCTTTCAAAATCTGGATTCAGAAGATTATTTATTTGTAAAAGCCGATAGAAAACACCATAAAATAGCGACAGATCATATTTTGTATATCGAAGGCTTAAAAGATTATATCCGAATTCATACTAAAGATGAAAAAATTATGGTTTTGGAGAATATGAAAGACATTTTAGAGAAACTGCCGTTAAATCAATTTGTGCGCATTCATCGTTCGTTTATTATTCCCAAAAACAAAATCAAGGTCATCGAAGGCAACCAGATTAAGATGACAAACGGGGAATTTCTGCCAATAGGCGAAACTTATAGAAAACTAATAAGTGACTGGTTAAGTTAAAAAGTAAAAAGCTCTCAAAATAATTGGGAGTTTTTTGTTTATAAAGCTGATTTTCTTCTTAATAAATTACAATTTCGTTTTAATAAATCAAATGTTTTCAGAGGCTTTTCATGTGGGAACTATGTAAATTTTAAATGTAATTATTTCTATTTTATCGGAATGGGCATAGTAAATTGAACTTTCAAATAACAATGCACCAAATGATGAAAAAATTACGAATATCATTAATTAATATACACGGACTTTTAAAAGGGTCAGGTCTTGAAATAGGAAAGGATGCTGATAATGGCGGACAGACGAAATATGTGTACGAACTGGCCGAGTTTTTATCACAGCATAAAGATGTAGAACATGTTCATTTATTTACAAGATTAATTGATGATCCTGCACTTTCGCCAGAATATGCAGTTCCTGTTGAAATAGTTAATGACAAATTAGATATACGCCGAATCCCGTTTCTGGGAAAAAAATACAAACCAAAAGAACAATTATGGGAAGGACTTGACACTTTTGTAAATGGCGTTGTACAGCATATTAAAGCACATAATATTTTTCCCGACTGGATTCATTCGCATTATGGCGATGCCGGATATGCCGCGGCAGAATTATCGGCAGTTTTAAATATTCCTTTTGCACATACAGGACATTCGCTTGGTTTTTATAAAAAGAAAAAACTGCTCGAAAGCGGTTTAAGCGAAGAAGAACTTGAAAAAAAGTTTAAGTTTAAACAAAGAATCGCTGCCGAAGAAAAAACATTAGAATTATCTGAATTTATTGTTACTTCGACAGAACAGGAAATAGAAACCTACAAAATTTATAAAAACTTTGAGATGGGAAAATACCATGCTATTTCTCCCGGAATCGACACCAGAAAATTTGCTCCTTATTATTTTCAGGAAACCGATATTGACAAACAAATGGAAGAAACGCAGCGAAAATACTGGGTTTCAGAAACCATTTCTAAATTCCTGACCAATCCGCATAAACCTTTTATTCTGGCGCTTTCGAGACCAGACCGTCATAAAAATCTTCATACGCTTATTGATGTTTATGGTAAAGACAAAGAATTGCAGAGTATTGCCAATCTGGTCATTTTTGCTGGAATCCGTAAAGATATTGCCAAAATGCCGGAATCTGAAAAAGACGTTTTAACCGATTTATTATTGTTGATGGATAAATACGATTTGTACGGAAAAATGGCGATTCCAAAAAAGCATGATGTCGAAAATGAAGTTTCAATTATCTATCGTTATGCCGCTGAAAAACGAGGCGTATTTGTCAATCTGGCCTTGCATGAAAATTTCGGTTTAACCGTTATAGAATCGGCAAGTTCAGGGCTTCCGGTTGTGGTTACGAAGAATGGCGGGCCTTCAGAAATTATTCCGGTATGCCAGAACGGAGAATTGGTCGATCCGCAGGACGAAAATCAAATTAAAAAAGCCCTTCGAAATATTCTGACCGATGAAAATAAATGGAAATATTATTCGAATAACGGCGCTATAAACATTCAAAAACATTACAGCTGGCTGAGCCACGTTAACCAATATGTTGAATTGGTCAACGAAAATTTATCCTTGTCATCTGGCGCAGGAATAAAAAAACTGCATTATCCTAATATTAATGTCGACCGCTTGAAAAGGAAAATCGATCATTTATTAGTTTCGGATATTGACGGAACGCTGATCGAACCTAAACTGAACAATCCGGGATTAAAGGAATTAAAAACACATCTTGTAAACCGTACAGAAAAAATGGCTTTTGCCATGGCTTCCGGCAGAAATCTAACGCTCGTAAAAAAAGTTATAGACGAAGAACAGTTTCCGCTTCCTGATTTTATAATTTGTTCTGTTGGTACAGAGATTTATTATACAAACGGTAAAGACTATATTCTGGACAAAGGCTGGGCAAAATTCCTCGCCGGACGTTGGAAAAGAGACGATATTGTCAATCGCTTAAAAGAAGTCAAATGGATTAAACTTCAGGAAGAAAACGCCCAGAATCCGTATAAGATTTCTTATTACTACGAAAAAGAACATTATGACCATGAAGAACTCATTCGGGTTCTGGGAACAGGCTGGTACAAAGTAAATATAATTCCAAGTCACGGTCAGTTTCTGGATTTTATTCCCAAAAGAGCTTCAAAAGGAAATGCGATAAAGTTTTTATGTCGTAAATGGGCTATTCCGCTAAGTAATGTAATTGCTGCCGGAGATTCAGGAAACGATATTGATATGTTTAGAGGTCCCGTAAAAGGCATTATAGTAGGAAACCGAAGCGCAGAACTGGCAGAATATGAAACCAGCAAAAGTATTTATGTTGCCCAAACTTTTGCTTCTGAAGGCATTTTAGAAGGATTAAAGCATTATAAAATAATTAAATAACAATGTTGGTTTAATGTGAAAATGCTCCAGAGAAGCGAAATATATATTGATTAAAAATATGCCGCTCCGCTGGAGCTTTATGTACATGAAAATAAATTATGCTATAAATATTATGCTCCTCCGGAGCTTTCATAGCAAATAAAAAATTAAATAATCGACAACTTTTGAAGGTATTAGGAGGATTAAACATTAAATAATCATGTATGTGAAAAATGCTCCAGCGGAGCATAATATTTATAGCATAATTTATATCGCAATATGCACACCGTGATTTTGAGCTCCAGCGGAGCGAAATATATATGGTTTAAAATATGCCGCTCCGCTGGAGCTTTATGTGCATGAAAATAAATTATGCTATAAATATTATGCTCCTCCGGAGCTTTCACAGTAAATAAAATTATAAACAACCAATTAAATAAGTAGTAAAAATGTATTCAGGATCAGGATTTAGCAACTGGGAAATAGGAGACGTTGATATATTTATAGACGAAAATGGTGTACATCATTTATTTCACCTGATTATTCCCAATCACGATTATATTGCCCACGCAGTATCAAAAGACGGACTTTCATGGAAAAGAGTAAAAAATGCTCTTTGGGTTGGAGAACCCGGTGAATGGGATGATGATATGTTGTGGACAATGCATGTGAGTAAAATATCAGGTGGAAAAGGATATGAAATGTATTATACCGGACTTAAACGTCAGGATAAGGGAATCGAACAGAAAATAGGAAGGGCGTTTTCAAAAGATTTAATTATCTGGAAAAAAGAAAACTTACATGGACTTCCTTTTAAAAGTGAAGCACCGCATTACGAAAGCCCGTCAAATAATCCTCGTGAATGGATTAGTTTTCGAGATCCTTTTAAATACCATTATCAGGGAGAAGATTATTTATTGATTTGTGCCCGAAGCGCTTCTGGACCAACTTACAGACGCGGCTGTATTGGAGTTGCGAAGCTGGAAAAAGAAGGTTTTGTACTTCAAAAACCACTTCATATTCCGTATGTATATGATGATGTTGAATGTCCCTGCGTTGTCGAAATTAAAGGGTCGCATTATCTTTTGGGTTCCATTAGAGAAGATATTAAAGTGCGATATTGGATGGCTCCTGATTTTAAATCAGAGTATTGTGCTTTTCATAATAATGTATTGCTGCCACAAGGAAATTATGCTGCGCGGGTTGTAAAAGACGGTGACCACTTTTTAATTTATAATTTTTATTTTGCCGATGGAAATGTAAATACGCATCGTGTAATTCCGCCTCCAAAAGAATTGGATATAGATAAAAGCGGAAGGCTTCTTTTAAAAACCTATCATCATTGGAACAATTTGTACCAAAAGACAATTTTGCAAAAAGACCTTCCGCAGCCAATGCCTATTTTAGGAAACCCAACTGCCGAATTTGAAATTGAGAATGAAAATAAATGGAGATTTGGATGCCGAAGCGGTTATGAAATTTACTGCTTCGAAAAACCATCGGTAGATTTTGTCTGGGAAGGAACACTTGCTGTAGAAGGAATGGGAAAAACCGGATTTGTAATTGAATGTGATAAAGAAGGAACAGGATATTATATTTCTATAGATTTTATGAACGGTTTTGTGCAGTTTAGAGCCTGGGGATTTAATGAAAAAGATGTGAAGAACAATTTCATTTTTGAAAACATTCAGACCAATCAATTTGAAATTCACGAAACCAAACAAATTTATTTCAAGATAATCCGTTACGGAAATTATTACGAACTTTCGATTAACGAAATCGTAAAGCTGACTTTACTGGATTTTAAATACAGCGAAGGAAAAATAGGAATCTACGTTTGTTCTGCCATAGTGGCCGTGACAGATTCACAAATTCACACGATTCCAGAACCCGAAAATGAATATGCAGCAGCTGACCCTGATAAATATTTGAAAGATTATATGAGAATCACACAGATTCAGAATTAGGTTGTAAAACAAAAAAACTCCCAATTGTATTGGGAGTTTTTCTTTTTATAGATTTTATTCTATAGAAATTAGAATTTATTTGGTTTGCTTTCCACAATCTTACTCACTTTAAATACTAAGTAAATCGTAAGTAACATAATGGCAGAAGCTACCATTGCTAAAATATCATAATGTTCCAGCGGTGCATAACTGTCTTTTTGATAGATAATTAATCCGGCAATTACAGCACCAAAACCTCCGGCCATTTGCTGTAAAGAGGAGTTAATACTCATAAACGCACCACGATCCTGCGGATCCGGAACAGCAGAAGTTAAGGTTGTCGACGGAACCATTCTGCTCATGATAGTTGCCATCATAAATACATTTATAACCAAAACAATCCAGAAAGGCGTAGGACCAAAATGAGAGTAAATATTAATTAAAATCACAGCAGATACGGTTGCAAAAGCAAAGATTTTAAATTTATTTACCTTGTCACTCAGTTTACCAATAAAAGGCATGGTAAATAGAGTAGCGATTCCTGTAATCATGAATAACAAAGGCAATTCTTCATTCGTAACTTTAAGGTTGTTAATGGCAAAAGCGCTTCCAAAAGGCATCATCATAAAGCCGCCAATAGAAAGCAGGGCAGTAGACAGAAAACCAATTTGATAATTCTTTTTTGAAATGGTATGCACTAAATGCATAATTGCTGTTTTTTCTTGTTTTAATTTCAAGTGCTCTGTAATAGGCTGTAATTTAGCATAAAGAATGATTGTGATTATAGCCGCCATTGCTGCAATCCATAAAAAAGGTACGTGCCATCCCCATGCATTTGCAATGTATAAACCAATCGGGATTCCAAGAACCTGGCTTACACCAAATCCCATTTGAATAAATCCCATAACTTTTCCTCTCTGCTGTAAGCTGAATAAATCAGCAACAATAGCAAGAGAAATAGAACCAATTACACCGCCAAATAATCCGGTAAAGATTCTTGCGGCAACTAAAAGGAAAAAGTTAGGTGCCAAAGCACAAAATAAAGTTCCTATAGTAAAACCGATGTAAAAGAAAAGCAGCAGTTTTTTTCGGTCAAATTTATCTGCAAAACCTGCAGTAAGCAAACCAGAGACTCCGGCGCTGAAAGCATAAGCAGAAACGGCAACACCAAATTGTGAGGCCGTGATTTTTAAAGTCTTCATCATAATATCTCCAAGAGGCGACATTACCATGAAATCTAATACAACAGTAAATTGTGTAATGGCTAATAAAAATATAACCAGTTTTTGATAGCCGTTAAAACTGGGTTTCTGAGTTTGATTTTCGTTCATATATTATTGTAATTCTTTGCAGTCAAAATCGTGAAAATTCAATAAATCGATTATTTGGCCTGCGTTTAGTTTTTCGCTTATAATTCTAAGTACACAGTCAATATCCTCCTGATCGATTGTCCATTGTAATATTGATTTATTGGCGTTTAGAAACGTCGCGATTTTGTTTTTACTTGACTCTGTTTTTATATTAGTTGCGAATATCAGTACATTCATAACATAAAAATTTAAGGTGTTAATGCTTTAATTATTAAGCTTAATGTTTCTTTTTGGACTTCTTTTGTTAACGTGAAAGGCGTGTTACCACCAAGTCCTCTTCCTTTTTCATGAAAACGAAGTAAATTGTATAAAGGCCCGTAAGCGATACTCCAGAAAACTTCTTTAGAAACAGGAACAATCTCTTTTCTTTCGATAGCTCCCTGCAGAAACTGCATCATGATTACCTTAAAATCAGCCAGGCTTTCTTTAATTATATCTTCGCCATAATTAGAGTTTTGAAGAATTTCCCAGCAGGCAATTTTATCTGTGTTTTCCATCATAAACGACGAACGGTTTTCCCATTGTTTGGCAAGACCTTCTGCAAAAGGCATGTCAGGAGAAAAATCTTTTAAAGAACTTTTAAAAAAATAAGTGCCCAGTTCGGTTCCCACTTTTTTGATCAAATCTTCTTTATCAGTATAATAAATATAAAGAGTCGCTACAGATATACCACATTCTTTTGCTAATCGATTCATCGCAAAGCCCTCGATGCCATGCTTTACAATCATTTCAATGGTTTTCTGTTTGACTATTTCTTCTTTATTAGTATCTCTCGTTCTCAATATAAAAGGATTTTGTTGATGCAAAGTTATAATAATAAATGAATGTTTGCTTATTTATGAAAAATATTTTTTTTTAGAATAATTATATTAAAACAAACTGTTAGGCTTTTTTTATTATTTTTACCATTAACAGCTATCATATTAACCTGATTTTGTATGAGATACTGATTTTGCTTTACTAACTTTTAATTACTAAAAAAATGAGAAAAAACAACGATTTTGGTCTGCTGATACTTCGTATTGCAGTAGGACTTTTGATGCTTCTTCACGGTATTGGAAAACTTGGCGGCGGTTTAGAATTTATAAGCGGCATGCTTGAAGGAAAAGGAATTCCGGGTTTCATTGCTTATGGAGTTTTAATAGGCGAAATTTTAGCACCTATTTTAATTATAATTGGTTTTAGAACCAGAATCGGAGCTTTACTTTTGGCAGTTAACTGTTTAGCCGCTGTTCTGTTAGTTCATTCTGCAGATATAGCTAAATTAAGTGATACCGGAGGCTGGGCAATAGAGCTCGTTGGATTATACTTTTTTGGTGCGCTTGCTTTATTTTTTACAGGCGGAGGAAGTCTGGCGGCTTCAAAAAACAACAAATGGGATTAAATAATAAAAACAGAAGTATATTACAGTTAATCAGTTATTTGTAATAAAATTCTACAGATATAAAAAAGAGGCTTTCGAGTCTCTTTTTTGTACATTCTTTTAAGAAAAAAATAACAGCATCAGTACCCAAAATACCCAAATTCTAATGTTATTTTAATGTAGCACCCAAGATTTCGTTCTAACTTGCGCCCCTTTAAGGATTGGAAAAATGTTGAGTCAAATTAAAAATAGTATTTTATGTAAATGCCTTCAGGCGTTGCTGATCGGCTATTTTTTAATGAGCAGTATTAACGTATCAGGCACCTTCGGAAGAATTATAAATAATAATACCGAAACACATTCTGTTAAAGGAATGACTTGTAATTTTTTAAAGAAAATTTTTAAATGCGACGGTATTCCCGAAGAACTGGATGATTACGAAACAAAAGATACCAAAACTACAAAACTTGCCAAAGGGATTCCGTTATTAGAATATCTTGTTCCGGCTCATACCACACTGGCTGGTTATAGTTTTCAGCTGCAGGCTAAAGAAAAAAATTACATAGACAATTCTGTTTTTTCGTTTGGGTTTCATGGCAAAATTGATATACCGCCTCCACGAGTTATCATATAAATACTTAATTTTGTAAGGATTAGACTTTTTTTTGTAATCCTTAATATGGTTTTTACCGTATATTAATATCTATCTATTAATCTTGTATTTATATATAAATTCATGACACCATTACAACGTTTTTACAACTTACTCAGACTGGATAAGCGCGATGTATATCAAATTATATTTTATGCTGCTTTTGCCGGTTTGGTCAACCTCTCACTTCCTTTAGGAATACAGGCGATTATTAATTTTATTCAAAGCGGACAACTGAGTGTTTCCTGGATTGTTTTAGTAATTCTGGTTACTATTGGTGTAGGTTTTGGCGGTATCTTAACCATTTTACAGCTTAGAATAGTTGAGAATTTGCAGCAGCGAATTTTCGTTCGTTCGTCTTTTGAATTTGCGTACAGAATGCCTTTAATTAAATTTAAAGAAATGTATTCTGAATATGCACCCGAAAAAGCAAACCGTTTCTTTGATACTTTAATGGTTCAAAAAGGAACAGCAAAACTATTACTGGACTTTTGTACGGCATTCCTGCAGGTTGGTCTGGGGATTATTTTACTAGTTTTGTACCATTCTTTCTTCATGGTAATAGGCCTTTTGTTTATTGCGATTTTGTATATCATTTTTAAATTTTCGTACAGGGACGGACTTGAAACGAGTCTTAACGAATCGAAGTTTAAATATAAAGTAGCAGCATGGCTTCAGGAAATTGCACGCAACCGGGAAAGCTTCCGCAGAAAGGGAGGTTTTGAATATGCATTAGAAAGAAATGACGGTTATGTTAGTCAATATGTCAATTACCGTGAAAAACACTTTCAGGTAATGAAAAAGCAATATATTCAGCTTACTATATTTAAAGTAATTGTTACAGCTGCCTTATTGTCGATTGGTGGTTTTCTGGTAATTCACCATCAAATGAACATTGGGCAGTTTGTGGCAGCTGAAATTGTAATTGTACTTTTAATCAATTCTGTAGAAAAAATAATCTTTGGTCTGGAATCTTTTTATGATGTACTAACCTCTGTAGAAAAAATTGGACAGGTTACAGATATGGAAACTTCATGTATCCCAAACACATCAGATGTAAGTGATACTGGTATTAATATAGAAACCGAAAGTGTAGCTTACAATTATCCGGAGCACAATAAAAAATCTCTTAAAAATATTAACTTGAAAATCTCTCAGGGAGAAAAAATTATTTTAAGAGGAACAAACGGTGCAGGAAAAAGTACATTATTGCGATTACTGGCAGGATTACTTGAACCGGAAAGCGGTGCAATGTATGTTACAGACAATTACATGAACCGTCTGGATGAAGATACTTACAGAGCGCAGGCGGGAACTTTTTTACAAGGCGACACGCTGTTTGCGGGAACGATTAGAGAAAATATTCTTTTTGGAAACGAAACACTTAATAATGACGATTTAAAATGGGCTTTAGACAACGTTGGTTTAACGCCTGATATTAAAACTTTCCCGAACGGACTGGAACATCAGATTCATCCGGGCGGACGTGAACTTTCGGCTTCTGATGTTCAAAAAATTCTTTTGGCAAGAAGCATCGTGAACAAACCTAATATATTATTCCTTGAAGATCCGGTTGATAAAATGGATGAATTGACTTCTGGTAAAATTGTTGATTTTTTACTTTCTGAAGAAAATGACTGGACGGTAATTGTTACTTCTAAAAATGACATGTGGAAGAACAAATGCGGCCGTATGATAACGATTGACGATGGAAAAATTATTAACGACATAAAGCTATAATCATGCTCAATATATCTAAAGATAATAATATACTTATAACTCCAGGCAAATACAAGTCGATTACAAGTGTTGCCAAGAGACCGCATTATCAAATTTTAAACAGGGTAATTATTGGATTTCTGATATTTTCAGTTGCCTGTCTGTTCCTGCCGTGGACTCAGAATATTTCGGGAAGCGGTTCAGTTACTACTTTAAAACCAGACCAAAGACCGCAGACAGTACATAATGCAATTGCCGGACGTATCGAAAAATGGTATGTTCAGGAAGGTGATTATGTAAAGAAAGGCGATACAATCGTTTTTATTTCTGAGGTAAAAGAAGATTACTTAGATCCTAATTTGGTTAACAATACCAAACAGCAGGTCGATGCCAAAAAAATGGCTGTTGAATCTTATGGAGACAAAGTAAACTCTCTTGATGTACAGGCTCAGTCGCTTAATACAGAAAGAGAGCTGAAACTGCAGCAGGCTCAAAATAAAATTAAACAAGCCCAGCTGAAAATTAAAAGTGACAGCATGGATCTTGAAGCGGTAAAAACGCAGTTAAGAATTGCTAAAACGCAGTTTGACCGTTCTACAGCGCTTAATAAAGAAGGTTTAAAGCCGCTTACAGATGTGGAGCAGAAAAGATTAAAACTTCAGGAATCTGAAGCTTATATCATTACACAGCAAAATAAACTATTAAGCAGTAAAAACGAATTGATTAATGCCAGAGTTGAAATTAATCGTATCACGGCTGAATATTCTGAAAAGATTTCGAAATCAAGAAGTGATAAATTTACCGCTTTAAGTACACAATACGATACAGAAGCCCAGGTAAATAAACTGGAAAACCAGTATACAAATTATAGATTAAGAAACGGTTTGTACTATATTACAGCGCCGCAAAGCGGTTATGTAAACCGTGCTTTACTGGCTGGTCTTGGAGAAACTATTAAAGAAGGAACTCCAATTGTGAGTATTATGCCGTCTAGTTATGATATTGCCGTTGAAACTTATGTTGATCCTATCGATCTTCCGCTGGTTCACCGCGGTGCAAAAGTGAGAGTTTGGTTTGACGGATGGCCGAGAATTGTTTTCTCTGGATGGCCGGGATTATCATACGGAACGTATGGCGGTAAAATTGTGGCAATTGAAAACTTTATCAGTGCCAATGGAAAATACAGAGTCCTGATTTCACCAGATGGTGTAGATAATAAATGGCCAAAAGAACTAAGTATTGGAGCAGGAGCGCAAAGTATTGCTCTGCTTGAAACAGTTTCTGTTTGGTATGAAATATGGCGTAACCTAAATGGTTTCCCTCCAAATTATTATAAAGCAGACGAAAAAGACGCAAAAAATGGAAAAGACAAAAAATAAATTGAAATACGTTGTACGACTGTTTTCTCTCTTATTTTTATTCGGTTTTTCGACTTCTTATGGTCAGGATTTTAATAAAGAGGAACTTAGTTACAGCGAGTTTTTAGGATATGTAAAAAAATACCATCCGCTGGTAAAACAGGCTAATCTGGAAATAAGCAATGCTCAGGCGGCGCTTATGGCTGCGCGTGGTGGATTTGATCCGAAAATTGAAGTAGATTACAGTAAAAAAGAATTTAAAGGAACCGAATATTATTCATTACTAAACAGCAGTTTCAAAATCCCGACCTGGTACGGAATTGAAATTAAAGCGGGTTTTGATGATACAGACGGACAATATTACAATCCGCAGAATCGTACGCCGGAAGCCGGATTGACTTCTCTGGGAATCAGTGTTGCACTGGGACAGGGAATGTTTATCAATCAGCGTATGGCTGATGTCAGGGAAGGAAAACTGCAGTTGAAATTAAGCGATGCACAAAGAAAACTAAAAGCAATTGAAGTTTTGTACAAAGCGAGTGAAGCGTATTTTGAGTGGAGAAAAAGCTACAATGAAGCTGAACTTTATAAAAGGTATTTAGGTTTTGCAAGCACTCGTTTTCAGGGTGTAAAAAAACTGATAGAGCTTGGCGATGCGCCTGCAATTGACAGTGTTGAAGCCGGAATTACAGTTAGAAACCGTGAATTAAACGTTGAAAACGGAAATTTGAAACTGGCAAAAGCGCAATTGTATCTGTCTAATTATTTATGGATTGAAAACGTTCCGGTTGAATTGGGAGAAATGGTAAAACCCGAAGAAAACTTAATTCTTACGCTTGAAGGAACACTAAAAACAGATGCTATGATGGTTGATGTTGAAAGTTTAGAATCTCACCCTAAAATTCAGGCTCTGGAAACTAAAATGGACATGCTTGAAATTGGCAGAAAACTAAAAGCAAATTCATTGCTTCCAAAATTAAATGTAGGCTATAATTACATTTCAGAACCTGCTTATTTTGATTCTTTTAATGCTGATGATTATAAGTTTAATGTAGATTTTAGTATTCCAATTTTCCTGAGAAAGGAGAGAGGTAGCCTTAAAATAGCCAAACTTAAAATTCAGGATTTAAAGTTTGATATTGAACAGCAGCGGCTTGAACTGAAAAATAAAATTAAAGCACAGCAGACTGAAATTGCCTCTTTAAAAAGACAAAAAAGAGTGATTGATAATCTGGTAAAAGATTATACGACTATGCTTAATTCTGAAGAAAAATTATTCTCTTTTGGAGAAAGTTCCATATTCCTGATTAATTCAAGAGAAAATAATCTGGTGAGCGCCAAGTTATCTCAGATAGGAATAGAGAATCAGTTTTATATTTCAAATGCCGAATTGTATAAGATTCTGGCAAATCCGGATTAATTTTTTTTCAGCTTAGTTATTGTTTTAAAAAAAAGCAGCAAATATATTTGCTGCTTTTTTTGATTGATATCAGAACTTACATTTTAGAATTTTGAGGCAAATTCTTTTGCAAAATCTCCCAGTTTTGTTTTTCCATCAACAGACAAATTGCTTTTTAAGAAATCTTCGGCAATTTTTCCATTGCGTAAACCTGTTCCCATTTCAGTATACAATTTAGCTATTTCTTCAGGAATTCCGGCTTGTGCCATTCCTTGAAGTGATTGTTCGTCTGTAAATTCAATCCACGGTAAATCAGATTTATCAATTGCAGTTCCTAAAACTTTAGCTAAATCTCCCGGTGTACGAACATCACTGATAATATAACGGATGTTTTTTCCAGATGGATTTTTTTCTAATTCTTCGGCTGCAGCCTGAGCAATATCTGCTGGGTGAACTAAAGGTATTTTTGCATCCGAAGGGAAATTTCCGCCCATAATTCCAGCTCTTTTAATCATCGGAACATCATTATAAAAATTGGTATAAAAATAGCCCGCTCTTAAAAATGTAATTGACGTGTTTAGTTCGTTGTACAATTTTTCGATATTGTAAAGTCCGGCAATTGGACCATTTCCGGTTGGTAAATCAGCTCCAATACTGCTTAACATCACAATACGTTTTATGTTGGTTGCTGCTATAGCTTTCGCGAAAGCGTTTCCTGCTTCGGTAGTATTTGCAATTACATTCTGGCCTCCCAAATTTGGCGGAGTCATGGCAAAAAGAGCGTCGGCACCTTTTAATGTTTCGGTTAAAAACGTACTGTCGCTTACTGAACCAATCGCTGCTTTGGCACCTAAATTTTCGATTGCTGCTTTTTTGTTTAAATCACTGCTGATTACTGTAACGTCGTGTCCTGCACCTAAAAGTTTTTCTGTTAAAGGTTTTCCGATGTTCCCTAAAGAACCTGATACTATAATTTTCATATATATAATTTTTTTTATTACAGTTACAAAGGTATCTTTGTACTTACTTTTATACAAGTACTTACCCTAAAGTATGTATCATGACAGCAATTAAAGAAACATCGACAATTCAGGAAAATAAGCAGTATGCCTTAGAAAAATGCCCCGTAACATTTGTAATGGAAAAAATAGGAGGGTATTGGAAACCTATAATTCTATATCATTTATCAACTGGCGATAAACGTTACAGCGAATTAAAAAGGGCAATTCCGACTGTAACCGAGAAAATGCTCATTCAGCATTTAAAACAATTAGAAGCAGATGGTTTGGTAATAAGAGAAGCAAAACCTGTTGTTCCGCCTTTTGTAACTTACAGACTCAGCACTGCCGGTGAAGGTTTGCTTCCTGTTATTGATGCTATGGCTTCGTGGGCTTTTAAGGTGAAAGACGGGGTTTATTCGGTGAAATGAAAAAGAGGTACTGAAATGAAAAAGAGGTACTGAGATGCTAAGGTTCTAAGCTTCTAAGTTTTTTACAATCTTTGTCAAAGCTTAAAACCTTGAAAAAGAAAGCTCAGTATCTTAGCATCTTAGCACCTCAGTACCTTAGCCCCTTATTTAACAACCGTAGCTTCAAGTTCTACTTTTAAGGTTTCAAAAAGGCTTTTTACTTCCATTAAAGTTGTGGCTTGTTTAATATTATGCTTCGCTGCCCAATCCTGAATAATAGAAAAATGAGGCCACAGTTCATGAGTTGCTGTAGTGTAAATATTCAATCTCACAATACCGCTGCATTCATAACCGGCTTCTGTTATTACTTGTTCGAGGTTTTTTATGGCAAGTTTTAACTGTGATTCCATATCTTCATTACTCGAAATTCCGTCTGCACTTATGGCGGTTTGTCCGGAAACGTATAATGTTCCCTGCGGATTTTTAACTTCTACGGCTTGTACATAACTGCGTTCGTTTTGCCATTCCCACGGATTTATGATTCTTTTTTCCATTCCTTTTTTATTTAAAATTTATACTGCAAAATTGTAAATAAGAAACGGAATCAGGTCTTGACATTTCTCACGAATAAAATGTGAGGTTTATCACATCAAGAAGATAATCTGCTTAGAGTTTCTCTAGAAACACCTAAATAAGAAGCAATTAAACTTTTCGGAATTCGCTGGATTAGTGAAGGATATTGTTTAAGAAACTGCTCGTAACGCTCTTTTGAACTGAAAGCCATTGAGGAAATAATACGGCGCTGCGAACTAAGGAATCCAAAAGTGGCTTTTTCCAGAAAAAAGCGTTCCATTTTCTGCAGACCGCTGCATAAGTTTTTATAATCTTCAAATGAAAAACAAAGTACTTCGGTATCTTCCAGACATTCTAACGACATTGTTGCTTCGGTCTGGGTAAAGAAAGCATAATAATCGCTTTCCCACCAGTCTTCCATGGCAAAGGAAACAATATGTTCTTTTTCGGAATCATCGGTGTAAACCAATTTTAAAAGACCTGAAACTATAAAAAAGGAATAAACGGATTTATCTCCTTTTTGAATTAAAAACTGATGTTTTTTGAATTTTTTTACTGAAAAGTGCTGACTTACAAATGAAAATTCTTCATCTGTCAGGGGTACAATTTTTTCAATATGTTCGCGGAATTTTAACTGCATAGGAATTTCAAAGTTATTTAAAATTATCAATGAAATCATATTTTTTTAAAGATTATAAAATTCATTTTTTTTATTTTTGTATGCTAAAATCCTTATTGACTATAAGGTAAGAACAAATTTATATCCGCCTCGAACTGCTTTAATTTTTATGACTTTAGATAATTGGCCTAAACATATTCAGAAATATCTTTTTTTATTAAAAGACGGTTTCTTTCAATTTCCTTATTTGTTCAATTCTCCGCAAATAATGTTAGATAGTATGTTGAAACTGCCTATTACAAGGCATTTTCCTGAAAAACGTCTTATTACTTTTAATACGTCATTGTGTAAAGCAAAAATGTATTACAGAGAAATGGATCAAGGTTTTTGGCTTTTGACATTTTATTTAAATATGAAGGAAAACATTATGGCGCTTTCGGGCTATGATGATAAGCACAGCAGTGAATATTACCTTTTAACTTTTTCGATTTTTGAATATAAATTTCCTTTGAAGGACGGCAGCGCTTTAAATCTTCTAAGTACTTGCTGGACAATCAGCAAACCTAATACAGAGATTTCCAGTTATTTTTATAAACAAGCCAATGGAAAATTCTTCAGCATTGCCATTAATAAAGATTGGGCTAAAAAGAATTTAACTTCTAAAAAATTCAAACAAAGAAAAACGATTTTAAATTTCCTGAATGGAAAAAGAGGATCTTATACCTGGCTGGACATTTCGCAGAAGGCGCATGAAGTTGGCGCTGAGTTATCTGATTTATTGGAAAAAGAAAACAATTTTGAAGCAGATAACATTGCGATCAAAAAGAAGTCAATGAAATTAGTAACAGAGTTTTTTGATAATTGTTTTATTGATACTCGTATTGAAGATAATATTTCTTTAACCAATCTGGATTATCTGAACGTATCGAGAGCAGAGAAGATTATCCTGCAAAATCTTCATCTTCCTTTTATTGGAATAGAGTATATAGCCAAAGAAGTTAACATGTCGACTACCAAATTAAAAGCAAATTTTAAAGCTGTTTTTGGATTTTCGATGCTGCAATACCATAAAGAAAAAAACATGATGCTTGCAGAACAGCTGGTTAAAAAATCAGATTTCAGTATTCAGGAAATTGCTGTTGTTGCAGGTTATGATTCGGCAGGAAGATTCGCTTCTAGTTTTAAGAAAAGATTTGGCAAACTGCCGTCAGAAGCTCGTTTTCAGGTGATTTGAAAACTAAAATTTCCAAAAAAAATATTTTCTTCCCATTTTGTGATTTAATTCTTTGTAAATCAGTAAAAACATAATTATTTCATTTATAGTGTTTTAAAAACACTTATTGCGGTTTTTACGTAGAGTTTTTCTCGCAGGTTATATAGATTCTTATTTCGACTAAAATATGTCCGAATTGACTATTCACAGCTTTATTTTTCCTCTACATTTGGCCGCGAAAGAAGTGATTGACGCTTTTTAGAAATTATATATTTCAGCTGTCAGCCCTTTGTCTTTGCTGTTCTTACAGCATTTTATAAAATTTTATTACAAACAGAAATGCGCCGGATTTCAAAAAAATGAAATCTGAGCGTACAGGGATTTTTTATGCTTTTTTGTGAATTTTTAATTATTGATTATATATGGTGAACTTTACTTATTTTAAAAACTTAACGTGTAATAAAAATCGGGCTTTGAAGGAATTCTTGGTTAGGTTTTTATTATTTTCTTCTGCTGAGAATGATTTTATGCAGATAGGAAAAAATGCTTCAACAACAAGTTTAAACTTTAAAAAACAAGTTGTTTCTCTTTTTATTTTCATTTTATTAATTGGTTATACATCTGAAGCTCAGAATCAAATTGGTTCCGAATCAAATCAGTTTTATAAAGTGATTTCATTTGGAGAAAAAATTGATTTCGGAACTATCGATGAATCTGTAACATGGACCATTGCTAATTCTGCAAAGAATATTCACGCTGCAATTCGTGGTAATGAAATTAACAACTATTCATTTGAAGAACCGGGAGAATACGAAATTAATTTTCACGAAAATAAAAAACATGATGAAGAATGCTATCATCCAGCGTTTGAAGAAAGATTTAAAGTAAAAGTTGAATCTGTGAGATTGACTTTTGATTTTTCTAAAATCACTTTTTCTGAAAAAATCACAAGAGGAAGAAATTATAAAGATTTGATAATTACTGTTCCGGCAAAAATTACAGCAAAAGACAATTCCAATACAAAATTACCTGCACCAGTAATGTCAGTTGCGGGATTAGGGGTTTCATTTACTGTTGAACCAGTAGAAAAAGAGATTGTTATTGGCAATAAAACACAATTATTGAAATATAAAGTATCAGGAATCGTCGATCAGGAAACGTATCTGATGTTTGATTTTTATGATTTTAATAATCAGGTTCAGACCTATAATCTTCATCAGGTAATAAAATAATCGAGTTATTTATGATAAAAAACTACTTTAATTTTAATAGTGTATTCAATGTAAAAAAGGCAATTCTTTTGTTTTTTGTTTTTTTTACATTCAGTCAGGTATCGAACGCACAATGTGCTATTCCAGTTCAAGGATGTTCAGGTACCAATTTATCAAATTTTGGTGCTGATTCTAATAACGATGCATCATCTATAGAATATGATAACTTTATTTCGAGTTTTCACAGTACCATCGTAAGAACTTCAGATGGTTCTCTTCAAGTTTGGGGAGAGAAAGTGGCAAATGATGGAACAAATGTAGTTTCACCTTTAACAATAAACAAAGCGAATTTTGCGGGTTTAAATTCTGGAGTTACAGTATTGAAAGCAGCACTGGGGAGTAATTCTACAAATGGTACCCAAGGAATAGTTTTGGCTACAGATGGATTGTATGCATGGGGTACAAGAGGTGCGGTTTTAGCTGCGAGCATTACTACCAATGCAACATTTCAGAAAGTCACAATTGCTTCAAATGCTAGCGGATTACCAACTGGTGTAAGTCCCAGTGATGTAAAAATGATGTTTGCTACTTTTAATACATTAGCTATTACGACATGCAGCGGCGATGTATGGGTTATTTCTCAAACGGCTAGTGTTAGAGGAAATGGAGCCGCAGGTGATGCTTTAAATTGGTATAGAGTAACAACTTCAGAGACTGGTAATCCATTTTTGACCAACGTTGTGGTTTGTAGAGGAAGTTATAACGGTCTTATGGCCCTGAAATCAGATGGTACAGTCTATGTTTGGGGTAATAATGTATATCTAGGAGATAATAATCCTAGCGAAGCTAGTCAAACTAGAGCGGCTCGAATGACACTGCCAGCTTCTATAACTCCAAAAATGATTGGATCTACATGTAATAGAGATAATCAAAGAAGTTATTATATATTGGCAACTAATAACAATCTGTATTCTCTTGGGGCGAATGCGAGTAAACAATTAGGAGATTGGTACACTACTGAAAGACAATCATGGGTACAGCCAAGGTATACTTCCCGTACTGGGCAAGTTATGAATAATATCAAATGGATTAGTGTACAAGAACATGATACTGAATATGGTGCTGTAAATGTAATTACCACTGATTATAATTTATATGCATTTGGACAGAATGATAATAGATTACTTGGTCGTGGAAGTAGCGGCTCTGTAGATCCACTAATGCCAGATGGTGTATCAGCTTCTGATAAAATTTTAGCTGTTGAGACAGGCGGACATACTTCAATGATTGTTAAAGCCTGTGAATCAAGATTTGGTTATGTTGGCCATAGAATTAATGGCAGTATGGGGAGTGGACCGACTACTACTACTGGTACTGAAAATTCTTATAATTTTACAACTGCTAATGTTCAAATCTGCGGTGCAGAATCAAATCCAGTTATTCAGCCTATTTCATTAGGAGGAGGACCAGATTCTAAATATTGTATTGATGATCCGGTTTTATTAAATCCTACTCCAGCAGGAGGAACATTAGAGCTTATAAGTGGTCCGGCAACCTTGAATACAAGTACAAATACTTTACGTTTTACAGGAGAAGGTACAGTTCAAGTTAGATATACAGTTACTACTTCGTGCGGAGGTACTACAGTAACAAACAGAAGTTTTGAAGGAGTACTTTGTCCTGCAGATCTTCAAATTTCAAAAACGGCAGATAATTCTAACCCAAGTGTTGGAAATAATGTTGTATTTACAATTACAGCCAAAAACAACGGGCCATATAAAGCTACAGGAGTTACCATAAATGATGCACTTCCATCTGGGTATACTTTTGTAAGCGCAGTACCTTCAACAGGTACGTGGTCTGCACCAAACTGGACAGTTGGATCTCTTACAAACGGTTCAAGTGCAACTTTAGCCGTAACTGCCACAGTAAAAGCTACAGGATCGTATGCTAATACGGCAAGTATTTCTGGAAATAATCCAGATAGTACAACAGGAAATAATTCGGCAACAGCTACACCTTTAGTTCAGACGAATCTTTCGGTAACGAAAACGGTAAATAATACTACTCCTAATGTGGGAGATCAGGTTACTTTTACTATTACAGCTTCAAATGCCGGACCTAGTGGTGCGACAGGCGTAACAGTTACAGATAATCTTCCATCAGGATATACTTTTGTAAGTGCAACGCCTTCTACAGGTACATGGTCTGCACCAGACTGGACGATTGGAGATCTTGCCAATGGTGCAAGTGCAACCCTTAGCATGACAGCAAGAGTAAATGCAACAGGTTCTTATGCTAATACTGCTTCTATTTCAGGTTCGCAAAATGACCCAACACCAGGAAATAATTCTGGGTCAGCTACACCAACTGTAAATCATAATCCAACAGCAGTATTAGATACTTATACAGTTGCAGAGGACAACACGGTTACTTTAACTCCATTAAGCAACGACTCAGATGTTGATGGTAATACTATTAGTATTGTTTCAATCAACGGAACAGCTTTAACAGGTTCAGCACAAGTTATCACAGTTCCAAATGGAACGGTTAACATTTCAGCAGCGGGAGTAATTACTTTTACGCCTTCAGCAGATTTTAACTCAACAACACCGATCAGTTTCCCTTATGTGATTACTGACGGAAACTTAACAGCTACAGCCAATATCGAAATCACGGTTACAGCCGTAAACGATGCGCCGGTTGCTGTAAAAGATGAATATACAGTTGCGGAAGACAATACGGTTACGTTAACGCCACTTGTAAATGATACAGATGTTGAAGGAGATACGCTTTCTATCGTGTCAATCAATGGAACAACATTAACAGGTTCAGCACAAGTTATTACAGTTCCAAACGGAATAGTTAACATCTCAGCTTCGGGAGTAATTACTTTTACACCTTCAGCTAATTTTAACTCAACAACGCCAATCAGTTTCCCTTATGTAATTACTGATGGAAGCTTAACCGCAACAGCTAATATCGAAATCACGGTTACAGCCGTAAACGATGCACCGGTTGCCGTAAAAGACGAATACACAGTTGCCGAAGACAATACGGTTACGTTGACTCCACTTGTAAATGATACAGATGTTGAAGGAGATACGCTTTCTATCGTTTCAATCAACGGAACAGCTTTAACAGGTTCAGCACAAGTTATCACAGTTCCAAATGGAACGGTTAACATTTCAGCAGCGGGAGTAATTACTTTTACGCCTTCAGCAGATTTTAACTCAACAACACCGATCAGTTTCCCTTATGTGATTACTGACGGAAACTTAACAGCTACAGCCAATATCGAAATCACGGTTACAGCCGTAAACGATGCTCCGGTTGCTGTAAAAGACGAGTACACTGTTGCCGAAGACAATACAGTTACTCTAACACCGCTTGTAAATGATACAGATGTTGACGGCGATACCTTGACAATTTCGTCAATCAATGGAACAACATTAACAGGTTCAACACAAGTTATTACAGTTCTAAACGGAACAGTTAACATCTCAGCAGCGGGAGTAATTACTTTTACACCTTTAGCTAATTTTAACTCAACAACGCCAATCAGTTTCCCTTATGTAATTACAGACGGAAACTTAACCGCAACAGCTAATATCGAAATTACGGTTACAGCCGTAAACGATGCACCGGTTGCCGTAAAAGACGAATACACAGTTGACGAAGACAATACGGTTACGTTGACCCCACTTGTAAATGATACAGATGTTGAAGGAGATACGCTTTCTATCGTTTCAATCAACGGAACAGCATTAACAGGTTCAGCACAAGTTATCACAGTTCCAAATGGAACGGTTAACATTTCAGCAGTGGGAGTAATTACTTTTATGCCTTCAGCAGATTTTAACTCAACAACGCCAATCAGTTTCCCTTATGTGATTACTGATGGAAACTTAACCGCAACAGCCAATATCGAAATTACAGTTACAGCCGTAAACGATGCTCCGGTTGCTGTAAAAGACGAGTACACTGTTGCCGAAGATAACACGGTTACATTAACTCCATTAATCAACGACACAGATGTTGACGGAGATATATTGACAATTTCGTCAATCAATGGAACAACATTAACAGGTTCAGCACAAGTTATTACAGTTCCAAACGGAACAGTTAACATCTCAGCTTCGGGAGTAATTACTTTTACGCCTTCAGCAGATTTTAACTCAACAACGCCAATCAGTTTCCCTTATGTAATTACAGACGGAAACTTAACAGCAACAGCTAATATCGAAATTACAGTTACAGCCGTAAACGATGCACCGGTTGCCGTAAAAGACGAATACACAGTAAATGAAGGAGCAACTTTAAATGTTCCTGCAGCTACAGGTGTTTTATCAAACGACACAGATGTAGAAGGCGATGCCTTAACAGCAATTTTAGTTACAGGACCATCTCATGGAACTTTAATTTTAAATGCAGATGGATCTTTCACTTACATTCATGACGGAAGTGAAACGATAACAGACAGTTTTACTTATAAAGCCAATGACGGAAACTTAGACAGTAATGTTGTAACAGTTGAAATCACGGTTAATCCAGTAAACGACGCTCCGGTAGCGGTAAAAGATGAATACACAGTTGCAGAGGATAACACAGTTACATTAAATCCATTAAACAACGATACAGATGCTGAAGGAGATACGCTTTCTATCGTGTCAATCAACGGTACAGCATTAACAGGTTCAGCACAAATTATCACAGTTCCAAACGGAACAGTTAACATCTCAGCTTCGGGAGTAATTACTTTTACGCCTTCAGCGGATTTTAACTCAACAACACCAATCAGTTTCCCTTATGTAATTACAGACGGAAATTTAACCGCAACAGCTAATATCGAAATTACAGTTACAGCCGTAAACGATGCACCGGTTGCCGTAAAAGACGAATACACAATAAATGAAGGAGCAACTTTAAATGTTCCTGCAGCTACAGGTGTTTTATCAAACGACACAGATGTAGAAGGCGATGCCTTAACAGCAATTTTAGTTACAGGACCATCTCATGGAACTTTAATTTTAAATGCAGATGGATCTTTCACTTACATTCACGACGGAAGCGAAACGATAACAGACAGTTTTACTTATAAAGCCAATGACGGAAACTTAGACAGTAATATTGTAACAGTTGAAATCACGGTTAATCCAGTAAACGACGCTCCGGTTGCTGTAAAAGATGAATATACAGTTGCAGAGGACAACACTGTTACTCTAACACCGCTTGCAAACGACACAGATGTTGAAGGAGATACGCTTTCTATTGTTTCAATTAACGGAACAGTTTTAACAGGTTCGGCACAAGTTATTACAGTTCCAAACGGAACAGTTAACATCTCAGCTTCGGGAGTAATTACTTTTACGCCTTCAGCGGATTTTAACTCAACAACACCAATCAGTTTCCCTTATGTAATTACAGACGGAAATTTAACCGCAACAGCTAATATCGAAATTACAGTTACAGCCGTAAACGATGCACCGGTTGCCGTAAAAGACGAATACACAATAAATGAAGGAGCAACTTTAAATGTTCCTGCAGCTACAGGTGTTTTATCAAACGACACAGATGTAGAAGGCGATGCCTTAACAGCAATTTTAGTTACAGGACCATCTCATGGAACTTTAATTTTAAATGCAGATGGATCTTTCACTTACATTCACGACGGAAGCGAAACGATAACAGACAGTTTTACTTATAAAGCCAATGACGGAAACTTAGACAGTAATGTTGTAACAGTTGAAATCACGGTTAATCCAGTAAACGACGCTCCGGTTGCTGTAAAAGATGAGTATACTGTTGCAGAGGATAACACAGTTACATTAACTCCATTAAACAACGACACAGATGTTGAAGGAGATACGCTTTCTATTGTTTCAATCAACGGAACAACATTAACAGGTTCAGTGCAAGTTATTACAGTTCCAAACGGAACGGTTAACATTTCAGCTTCGAGAGTAATTACATTTACACCTTCAGCAGATTTTAACTCGACAACGCCAATTAGTTTTCCTTATGTGATTACTGACGGAAACTTAACAGCAACAGCGAATATCGAAATCACGGTTACAGCCGTAAACGATGCCCCTGTTGCAGTAAAAGACGAATACACTGTTGCAGAAGATAATACTGTTACGTTAACTCCGCTTGTAAATGATACAGATGTTGAAGGAGATACGCTTTCTATCGTGTCAATCAACGGAACATCATTAACAGGTTCAGCACAAGTTATCACAGTTCCAAACGGAACAGTTAATATTTCAGCAGCGGGAGTAATTACTTTTACGCCTTCAGCGGATTTTAACTCAACAACGCCAATCAGTTTCCCTTATGTGATTACTGACGGAAGCTTAACCGCAACAGCCAATATCGAAATCACGGTTACAGCCGTAAACGATGCCCCTGTTGCAGTAAAAGACGAATACACTGTTGCAGAAGACAATACGGTTACGTTAACGCCGCTTGTAAATGATACAGATGTTGAAGGAGATACGCTTTCTATCGTGTCAATCAACGGAACATCATTAACAGGTTCAGCACAAGTTATCACAGTTCCAAATGGAACGGTTAACATTTCAGCAGCGGGAGTAATTACTTTTACGCCTTCAGTAGATTTTAACTCAACAACACCAATCAGTTTCCCTTATGTGATTACTGACGGAAGCTTAACAGCAACAGCCAATATCGAAATCACGGTTACAGCCGTAAACGATGCCCCAGTTGCTGTAAAAGATGAATATACAGTTGCAGAAGACAATACGGTTACGTTAACGCCGCTTGTAAATGACACAGATGTTGAAGGAGATACACTTTCTATTGTTTCAATCAACGGAACAGCATTAACAGGAGGTGTTCAGTCAATCACAGTTCCAAATGGAACAGTTAACATCTCAGCAGCGGGAGTAATTACTTTTACACCTTCAGCAGATTTTAACTCAACAACTCCAATCAGTTTTCCTTATATAATTACAGACGGAAGCTTAACCGCAACAGCCAATATCGAAATCACGGTTACAGCTGTAAACGATGCGCCGGTTGCTTTAAAAGATGAATACACAGTAGATGAAGGAGCAACTTTAAATGTTCCTGCACTTACAGGTGTTCTATCAAACGACTCAGATGTCGAAGGTGATGCCTTAACAGCAATTTTAGTTACAGGACCATCTCACGGAACTTTAACTTTAAATGCAGATGGATCTTTTACTTACGTTCATGACGGAAGTGAAACCACAACAGATAGTTTTACTTATAAAGCTAATGACGGAAACCTTGACAGTAACACAGTAACAGTTAAAATAACGGTTAATCCGGTTAACGATGCACCAGTTGCAAACAGTGATACAAACAATGTAATTGCTTCAACAGCTGGACCAACAACTATCAATGCTTTAACAGCAACAGGTGTTGACGGAACAATAGCTAATTATACAATTTTAAGCTTACCAGCAAATGGAGCTTTAAGTTTAGCAGGAAATCCAATTGTGTTAAGTCAGATATTGACACCGGCAGAAGCTGCAATGATAACGTACACGCCAAGCGGAACATTTACAGGAAACGTTACGTTTACATTTACCGCAACAGACAATTTAGGATTGTCTGCAGTAACACCTGCAACAATAACAATTCCGGTTGGTAATAATGCACCAGTTGCACATGACGATACAAATTCACATATTCCTTCAAGAGCAGGAGCAACAGCAATTAAAGCGCTGACTGCAACAGATACAGACGGAACAATTGTAAACTATATCGTAGTTACTTTACCATCTCATGGAGTATTAGCTTTATCTGGCGTGCCAGTTACAGCAAATCAAACTTTAACTCCTGCACAAGCTGCAATGTTAACGTATGATCCAAGCGGAGCATTTTCAGGAAATGATACTTTTACATTTACAGCAACAGACAATAATGGAGCAGTAGATGCTACTCCGGCAACAATTACAATTCCGGTAGATAAAACGGTATTAGTTGCCACTCCGGATCCTGTAGGTACTGTAGTAGGTATTAATGAAACAGTTGAAGTAGTAAATGTTTTAGATAACGATACACTAAACAATGATCCATTATTACTAACAGATGTTAAGTTAGATGTTTTAGTTCCAGATCCAAATAATGTATTAACATTAAAACCAGACGGAACAGTTGAGTTAATTCCAAATGCTCCTCCAGGAAACTATACTTTAACTTATGAAATCTGCGAGAAAGCAAATTCTTCTAACTGTACTTCAGCGTCAGTTACAGTAACGGTTGAAGCTCCGAAAATGACAGTAACAGCAAGCAGTTATTGTTCAGACAATGCGCCTTATGTTCAATATAATGTAAAGGCTGATAATTTCACGCCAAAAGGTTTAATAACTATTACCTGGATTGACAGTGCTAATAATGTTGTAGCGACTCAAACCAATATGCCTTTAAGCAGTACTGTTTTATGGCCGGGTACAGTTCTTGACAGTAATAACAAACCAATTGACTGGCCGGGATGGATATTCGTAAACGGACAATGGATTGAAGGTAATGACGGTTTCCAATTAACAAGACCAGCAGTTACTATGCAGTTTTCATTAAATCCGACAGAATCTATAACAGTGAATTATCCTGCAGCAGTTTCTGGATGTAATGCAAGACCTCATTTTGGTATTGAAGCAGAAAACGACGACGATAACATAATTGCTGACGGACTTAATGGTTCGCCGGAAGTAATCAATGTTTTAGACAATGATAAATTAAACGGTGTTCCGGTAAATTCTGCAGATGTTATTTTAACACCTCGTGATTTCCCAACAGGAATTACCTTAAACAGCGACGGAACTATTGATGTAGCTCCGGGAACTAAAGGAGGAAGCCATACTCTGACTTATCAAATTTGTGAAAAAGCAAATCCTGAAAATTGTACAGATGCAATAGTTAAGATTTTTGTCGAAGTGCCATCGATTACAGTAGTTATGAAAGTAGAATTAAACGATCATAACAAAAATGATAATGCAGAAGCTGGAGAAACATTAACCTACACATTTACGATTACAAACAATGGTAATGTTCCGCTTCATAATATTACAATTTCGGATTTATTGCCGGGAGTTGTAATCACAGGAGGACCAATAAGTTTAGGAGTAGGCGAAAGTGATTCACATACTTTCACAGGAACTTACACTCTGACTCAGGCAGATATTAATGCAGGTACAGTAGTAAATCAGGCAACAGTTACTGGAACTACTCAAAGCGGTATAAAAGTAGAAGACAAGTCTGATGCTGCAAATGAGAATGGAGATGCTCCAACAGAAATTGATGTAAACGGTTGTAAAATTAAAATCTTTAATGCTATTTCTTTAAACGGAGATAATATGAACGAGAGATTTTACATCAGAGGAATCGAATGTTACCCGGATAATACGGTTCAAATCTTTAACCGCTGGGGAGTTCTCGTATTCGAAAGAGATCATTACAACAATAATGATATTGTATTTAAAGGTTTCTCAGAAGGAAGAACTACTGTTAAAGAATCAAACGGACTACCAGAAGGAACTTATTATTATATAGTAAGATATAAGGATAACAATTCTAATCCTAAACAGGAGGCAGGATATTTATATCTAATTAAATAATAGTCCAAATCAATAAAATGGCTTAGCCATTAGGTTAAGCCATTATCTTAAAAATAAGTAAATGAAAAAAATAGCTTTAGTTTTATTGTTTTGTTCTGCCGTAGGATTCGCACAGCAGGATGCTCAGTATACACAATATATGCATAATACCATAAACATAAATCCTGCTTACGCTGGTTCAAGGGGAGTTATGAGTATTTTTGGGTTATATCGTACACAATGGGTTGGACTTGACGGAGCGCCCGAAACGAGTACTTTATCATTAAATACACCTATAAACAGTAGTAATGTAGGATTAGGATTTTCATTGGTAAATGATAAAATCGGACCGACAACCGAGAACAATTTTTCGGTAGATTTCTCTTATTCTATTCAAACATCTGCAACAGCAAAACTTTCATTTGGTATCAAAGGATCTGCAAATATTTTCAACCTTGATCCAAACAAGTTAACGCCGGAACACCAGGGAGACCCGCAGTTTTCTGACTTTAAAAATAAGTTTTCACCAAACGTAGGGGCAGGGGTTTACTGGCATTCAGATAAAGGATATATTGGTTTATCTGTACCAAATTTCATCCAGACCAATCGATATGATGATAACGATGTGGCCATTTTTAAAGAACAAATCAATTACTATTTAATTGCAGGTTACGTATTCAATTTAGATCGTTACGAAACCATCAAATTCAAACCTGCAATTTTAGGGAAAATGGTCGAAGGTTCGCCGCTTCAGTTAGATGCTTCGGCAAACTTTATGTTCAACGACAAATTTGTTGTGGGAGTTTCATACCGTTGGAGCGCTGCTTTAAGTGCACTGGCAGGATTTCAAATCAACAAAAGCATGTACATTGGTTATGCTTACGACCGCGAAACAACCAAGTTAAACAATTACAATTCCGGCTCGCATGAAATCTTCCTGCGTTTTGAATTTATGAAAGGTTATAATCGAATTACATCACCAAGATTTTTCTAATTATGAAAATGAAAAAAATAGTATATACACTTTTTTTATCCTTCTTTTTCTTTAACGCAATAGCACAAAAAGCAGTTTTAGCTAAAGCCGAAAAAGAATACAATGATTTCGCTTACGCGGATGCCATTGCCATTTACGAAAAGCTTGCAGCCAAAGGTTATGAAGATGAAAAAATGTTCCAGAGATTAGGAAACGCTTATTATTTTAATGCCGAACTGCCAAAAGCCGCCGCTTGGTACGATAAGCTTTTTGCCTTAAATGCACAGCAGGAACCAGAATATTTATACCGTTATTCACAATCTCTAAAATCAATTGGAGATTATGCAAAAGCAGATAAAATGCTGGACGCCTTCAATAAAAAAACAAATACAGACAGCCGAGGGATTTTGTTCGAAAACAACAAAAATTACTTAGAGCAGATTAAATTAAATTCTGGCCGATTTGATATTTCGAGTGCAAATGTAAACTCAGAAAGTTCAGATTTTGGAAGCGCTTTTTATAACAACAATTTAGTTTTCAGTTCAGCCAGAAAAATTGGTAAAGCAGAGGGAAAAACTTTTAAATGGACCAATAAATCTTTTACCAATTTATACATTGCTCCTATAAAAGCAGATGGAAATGTTTACAATCCGGTTCTTTTAAACAAAGAAATTAATTCTAAGTTCAACGAATCGACTCCGGTATTTACAAAAGATGGTAAAACAATGTATTTTACCCGAAACAACTATTTAGACGGAAAACGCGGTAAAAATGATAAAAATATCACTTTACTAAAATTATATAAAGCCACTCTTGTAGACGGAAATTGGTCAAACATAACGGAACTTCCTTTTAACAGCGACCGTTACAGTACAGCACATCCTGCTTTAAGTTTAGACGAAAAGAAATTATATTTCGCTTCAGATATGCCGGGAACTCTTGGACAGTCAGATTTGTACAGCGTTACTATTAATGCAGACGGAACATTCGGGAAACCACAAAATTTAGGCCCCTCAATTAATACGGAAGGAAGAGAAACTTTCCCTTTTATTTCTGGAGACAACGAATTGTATTTTGCAACCGACGGACGTCCGGGACTTGGCGGACTTGATATCGTAGTTTCTAAAATTTTAGAAAACGGAACATTCGATCAAGTACAAAATATTGGTGAACCAATAAACACAAAATTTGATGATTTCGCTTTTATCATAGACAGTCAGACACGCAAAGGATATTTTTCTTCAAATAAAAAAGGCGGTGTTGGCAACGATGATATTTACAAATTTACAGAAACCAAAAAACTGGTTTGCGAAAGAACTTTAACCGGAACTATTTTCGACAGCAGAGCCAGCGAAAAAATAGAAGGAGCAAAAGTTATTTTGTTTGATGAAAACCATCAGCAGATTGAAGAAGTAACCACAGCACAAGACGGATCGTATTCTTTTAAAGTAAACTGTAACAAGAAATATTTTGTTAGAGTTGAAAGAAAACAATATCCGGCAAAAGAAAGCAGTTTTGCGGTTACAACTAGTATCGATAACAAGTTAGATTTTACTTTAGAAAAAGAAAAAATCGCAGCTATCGAAATTCCGGAAATAAAAGCCATCAAAATTGGAACAGATTTAGGTAAAACCCTAAACATCTCGATGATTTATTTTGATCTTGGAAAATGGAATATTACAGATGCAGCTGCAGTTGAATTAGGAAAGATTTTAGCAGTAATGCAGGAATATCCAAAAATGAGAATCGATATACGTTCGCATACAGACAGCAGATCATCGGCAAAATCAAATTTGGTTTTATCAGATAAAAGAGCAAAATCTATTATGGCGTGGCTGGTAAGCAAAGGAATCGATGCCAAACGTTTGAGAGGAAAAGGATATGGAGAAAGCCAATTGCTAAACAGATGTAAGGACGGCGTTAAATGTTCTGAAGAAGAACATTTAAAAAACAGAAGAAGCGAATTTATGATTATTTCTATATAACAAAGTTCATTTTTTAAATTTTTAGTTTTAATTAAAAACCGGCAGTTTATACTGTCGGTTTTTTTATTTAATACACAAATGAATCATATTTTATGTAAATTTGATTAGATGAGTATCGAAAAAAATCTTACAACATACTCAGGCAGGTATAAAAACGTTTTTACAATATAACCCCAAATACTAAGGAATGAAAAAATATCTTTTGTCCGGATTTTGGATGCTCTATATGCTCTTCTTTGCAATTCCATTTCCAATGATTATATATTATGCTGTAAGCAGCGAATTCGATATCACAACATTAAAAGACAAAGATCCGTGGCTGGCATTAAGCCTTGTTGCTGTATCATTAATTCTTTGGCTGATTGTTATAATCGGTTTTTTCCAAAAATGGATATTGTCGAATTTTATAACGAAACAAAATCTCGAAAACATTAAAAGAAACGGTGTAATTCGTGAAGCAAAAATTCTAAAAGCAGTCAAAATATCAGGAAATAATGCCAAATACAATACGTATGAACTCGAATTACTGTTTAAAAATTTAGCCGATACCGAGATTACTCATAGAACAGAAATCAGCGATACAAAACCGCATGAACGACGTTTCGAAGCAGGAAAAAAACTAAACCTAATATTAAACCGAGAACCCAAAAAACTTCCGGTTTTTGTTATTGCAAATTCAGAAGGAGCAATAAATCCTATAGGTTTAGCTTTAAGAGTTTTGGGCTGGCTTTTGGTTCTGGCTCTGGTTGGCGGTTATTATTTTTATTCCTATCAGGACGAAAGCCACGGAATGGGCTGGAGATTTATGAGTTTTGGGCATCCTTTAATTATATGTCCTCTAGTCCTGATTTTCTACAGATATTTATTGAGATTTATCCTCAACAAACTCACAGGCGCAAACGGTGATTCTGTTTTAATTAAATTTAAAGGAATAAAAACCTGGGCAAAATTAATTAATGTAAGTCAAACGGGGACTTATATAAACGAACAGCCCATGATGCGTTTTGAACTCGAATATACAGACAACAAACATCATGTTCATCGAAAGAGCCTTAAAAAAATAGTAGGACTTCTAGAACTGGATATCACCAAAAAAGAACAAGTAGAAATTTTTTATTTAGCAGAAAATCCAAATCAGATAGCCCTTGCAGACGATTTAAAAAAAATGTAATAGAATGAGAAAATCAATCATCATTATAATTTGTTTTCCTCTTTTTTTAGGATGCGAACAAATCTCTAAAAGCATAAACGAAACATTCAGCCCCAGCGATTCACTGGTAAGTAAAGAAACAAATTCTGACACGAAAACCGAAGCTAAGGAAATCGATGTTCAGAAAATGATAAACGAAGCTTTAGACAAACACAACGCAGCTGTAAAACAGTTAGAAAACAAAACTACAGTTTTATTAAAAGACAAAAACGAATTAAACAAAGCCGAACAAGCTTTAAAAAAACTGCCTCAATATGCAGGAAAAGAAATCTTTGTTTATTCGACCTTATATTTTTACAATGATGGAAGAATAAATATTATGCTCCAGCATCCGGAGAATAAAAAATATGTTGATACATACGAATATAGAAATGGCGTCTGGTCAGATCCTAAACCAGTTCAATTATCAGTTCGCGAAGATGTTCAAAAACGATTAGTGCCGCTTAATACAATCAGTTTTACAAATGCCGCCAAAGTATTCGAAATCTACAATAAAAAAGTAGAAGAAGTTGAAGGAGCAAGTCCGGCAGCAAACATTTACATTTCAATATGGGACAATAAAATAAGATGGTATCCAACCTCAATCAGCGGCAGTCGCGAAAGATATTCAATACAGTTTAACGACGACGGAACATTAAAAACTTTTACACAGGATTAATGTTTTTTTTATCCAAAATTAATACGAATGACGTTTATGAAATTTTCTTTGTAGTATAAAGATTATACGATAAAAAAAGCAAGGAAAATTTCAGTAAAAAAATTTGTAAGTTTTGTTGTTATTCCAATAAATAAAAGAAAATTATTCTGAACAATAATTATCAAAAAAATGAAAACTGTAATCCTTTTTTTGAGTTTTGATAATTTTTTACATTGTTTGAAATAATTATGAAAAATTAATTGAAAATTTTTGAAATTCTTTAGATTTGTATATAAAACAAGTCATAAAGCGGAAGAATCTTCAATGAAGGGTGAAAAGAGAGATATTGATTTATGGAGTCAAATAAAAAAAGGAGATGTTCACGCTTATCATGAATTATATGATCGGTATATAAATGTGCTTTTTACGTTTGGAATGCAGTACACTAATGACGAAACTTTAGTGCAGGATGCCATACATGATATTTTTGTAGACCTTCACCGTTACCGCAATACAATTGCCTCAGATGTTGTTGTAAAATCCTATCTTTTCACATCACTTCGAAATGATATTTTTAAGAAATTAAAATCGCAGACCAAAATCGTACACCTCGATATTGTTTCTGAAGGTTCTTATAAAACCGATTCTGCCGAAGATGAACTTATCTTTAGTGAAACTACTTTAAATAAAAATGCCAGTTTAGCTCTGGCTTTATCTTCCCTTACCCCAAAACAGCGTAATGCACTTCATCTTCGTTTTAGCGAAGACCTCTCTTATGAGGAAATTTCTTCTACTTTAGAAATTAGCTTAGAATCATGCAGAACATTGATTTATAGGTCTTTAAAGGAATTACGAGCTAAGCTTTAAAAAAACTTTAAAAAAACATTATTTTTTTTGTCTATGTTTTTGCCTTTTAGTTCTTATAGGAATATAGAGATTCTAAAAGAAAAATATTTTGTACCCAAATTTCAAAATTTTACCAGAGAAAAATAAAATTGATCTAAAAGCAAGAATTGCCGAAAGTATTGCATTAGAGAAACAACGTGCCAGAAGAAAAAGGCTTCGCACAATTTCTTGGAGTGCTGCTGCTGTACTTTGCTTAGGATTAGGAATTACCATTGTATTAAAACAGGAACAAAAAGAAATAAGCCCAATTGAACAGTTTGCCAACAACAATAAAACAAGCGGTTCTTCTTTTGAAAAAAGCAATCAGGTGCAGCTGGTTTTATCAGATAAAGAAGCTGTTAATGTAAGCGACAGCACAACAATAGCTTATGATGCCTCAGGAAATAAAATCAGCGTTAACAACAAACAGATTAAACAGAAAAATTCTCTTGAACCGCAATACAATACCGTTTTAGTACCGTATGGAAAAAGAGCACAGCTAAGCCTTGCCGACGGAACTCAGGTTTGGCTCAATTCAGGATCAAAACTAATTTATCCTACCACTTTTGACGGCTCATCAAGAGAAGTGTTTTTAGAAGGAGAAGGAATTTTTGATGTAGCACATAATGCTTCAAAACCTTTTTATGTAAAAGCAGCGAATAATTACAGCGTGCGTGTATTAGGAACCTTGTTTAATGTAAGCTGTTATGCAAAAGATGCTAAAGTTTCGACAGCACTTTTAAGAGGAAAAGTACAGGTTTCTTATGCTAAAAAAGGTCTTTTTAGTTCAGATACGCTTCAGACAATTTTAAAACCTGGAACAATTGCTTCTTTAGATAAAAAACGAGAAACAATTAAAACCACTGCACAAAATGTCGAGCCTTTGTTTTCATGGAGAAAAGGATATTACGAATTCTCTCAGGAAAAACTTCCGCTGGTTTTAGACAAATTAACGCGCTATTATAATGTTGATTTTGTAATGAACAAAAAAGTAAGTTCCGGCGAAACATATTCAGGAGCTTTTAAACTTAACGATGATTTAGATAAAGTGGTAAAAACATTAGAAGCCACTACAGGATTCGAATTCGTTTACGATGCCGAAACAAGAAAAATAACTATTAACTAAGTATGAATGACTAAAAATTAAGAATGCCTATGATATAAAACAAATTTGAAAATAAAGTAATCTAACCAGACCAAAAAAAAACCAAAAGATGCGGGAACATCTCTTGGCTTATGTGAAATTTTAATTGCGTCTGCAATTATTGAAATAACTAAAACAAAATTATGAATAAAAATCATGATATAGGCCTGCTATTGCCTAAAAAAATCATCAACCTTACTTTTATTTTATTTATGAGAGTATTCATTTTAGTTCTGTATTTAGGATTAACCAGTATCTACGCTAATAGTGCCAAAGCACAAAATGAAATCTCAGTAAAGGTTCAGGGAGCTTCTTTGCAAACCCTTTTTACAACCATTCAGCAGAAAAGCGATTACGTGTTTTTTTATAACGACGATCTATTGTCTTCTGCAAAAAAAGTAAGTTTAAACCAATACGCCACCGTTACGGAAATTTTAGATACAGCTTTGTCAAACACAGGATTAACCTATACTATTATTGACAAACAAATTGTAATTAAAAAAAGTAAAAAAATACAGCCCGTTCAACAGCAGGAATATGATATTACCGGTACTGTAACCGATAAAAGCGGAAATCCTTTAATTGGCGTTAACGTAATTCTCGTTAGTAATAAAAGCAATTGGGACATAACACGCGAAAAAGGTGAATTTAGAATAAGAGCCGCAGCTTCAGATTCATTACGTTTTGATTATTTAGGATATAAATCAAAAACGGTAGGGATTAATAACAAAAGAGTAATCAACGTTATCCTGACACCAGATGTTATGGAACTTACAGGTGTGGCAGTAGTAGCTTCAAACGGATATACTGATATTCCAAAAGAAAGAGTAACCGGAGCTTTTGAAGTTATTGGAGCCAAAGAACTGGCCGAAGTTCCAACAGTTGACATTCAGTCAAGACTTGAAGGAAAAATGGCAGGTGTAAATGTAGATCCAAGAACAGGTTCAATCACTATTAGAGGAACAAACAGCTATAGCGGAGTAGGATCGCCTCTTGTAGTTATTGATGGTTTTCCGCAGCCTATAAATGATTTTTACTTTAGTAAAAGAGGCGTTTCGGGTTCTTCTATTTTAAGTTATCTTAATCCGGATGATATAGAAAGTATTACTGTTTTAAAAGATGCCGCTGCAAGTTCGATCTGGGGTTCACGCGCCGCTAACGGAGTAATTGTAGTAACTACTAAAAAAGGCAAAAAAGCAGAACCAACAATCAGTTTTACCACCACGACTACAATTGGTGAAAAAATAGATTTAGGAAAACTGCGCGTAATGAATACAGCTCAATATGTTGATTACGAAAAAGATTTAGTTGCAGGCGGATTTGTTTCAGACGATATCAGCAACTGGCAGGCTAAAAATCCTAGTGCTGCTCAGGAAATCATGTTCAGACAAAAAAGAGGCGAAATTTCACTTACCGAAAGAGATCAGTTATTAAACCAATTATCTCAAAATGACAATCTGGGGCAAATCAATAAATATTTGTTAAGAAATTCAATTACAACACAATACGATTTATCGGTAAGCGGCGGAAACGAGAAAAGCACTTATTATTTGTCTTTAGGCTATAATAAAGATCAGGCAGCAATGAGAGGAAACGAATCTCAGTCTTATAATATTACCCTTAATAACTCTTTTCAGCTAAAAAGCTTTTTAAAATTAAACACAGGATTTAATTACGTTTCTACAAACTATCAGGTTAATAATACTGCAAACGAAGCATTATCAAATGTATCCAGTTTTGCACTTCGTCCGTATGATATGATTGCAGACGAAAACGGAAATGGTCTTGATCGTTATATTATTTTCAGACCAGAAGTCGCAAAAGGATTTGAAGCAAAAGGATATCTGCCTTGGTCTTACAATTATTTAGATGAATTAAACTACTCTAATGTAGTAACAAAAGGCGCCAACATTCGATTAAATGCCAGTTTAACCGCAACTGTTACCAACTGGTTAAATTTTGAAGCATCTGGAATGTATACTTCAATTGCAAACAAAATCAAATCGTTAAGTGAACTCGACAGTTATTTTGCAAGAAACATGATTAACGAAGCCACATCTGTAAATACAGCAGGAAAATTAGTGTACGGTATTCCGGTGGGTTCGTATTTATACAATACCACATCAGGAAATGATTCGCAAAGCATGCGTATTCAGATGAATATCAATAAAAATTTCAATGACAATAACAGCCTGCACTTTTTAGCCGGTTCAGAAATTAGAGAAGAACGCAGAGAAGGTTCAAGCCAGAGATTTTACGGATACAATCTGGATACTAATTCTGGCCAGTCAGTAAACCCAACCGTTTATTATACTACAATTTATGGATGGCAGAATATCATTGGAACTTCAGATAACAGCATCAGCAAATACAGAGACCGTTATTTATCATATTACGGACTAGGTTCTTATGATTTTAAAAACAGATACCATTTATCTTCAAGTATTCGTTTTGACGATTATAACTTATTAGGAGCTTCAAGAAAAAACAGAGCGCTTCCATTATGGTCTGTTGGTACAAAATGGGATGTTAATAAAGAATTTTTCCTTAGAAATGTAACTTGGCTAAACGACTTAGCATTCAGAATTACTTACGGAAAAGCAGGAAGTGCACCGGGAGGCGGTTTCGGCAGCCAGAGTGCTGTTATTGGCGTAGGTTCAGTAGATTTCAATACCCAATTGCCAACAGCTTATATATCGGTTCCCGAAAATCCTGAGATCAAATGGGAAACAACATCAACCTTAAACTTTGGTTTAGATTATGCTGTTTTTAATAATCGCTTACGCGGAGGTGCCGATTTGTACTATAAAAAATCAAAAGATATTTTAACCAATCTGCCTTTTAACCCAACAACAGGCTGGGGCTATTTAAACTATAATACCGGAACACTTGAAGGACATGGAGTAGATTTAAATATTGCCGGAACTATTATAAATGCCGCTTTTAAATGGAACAGCAGTTTTAATATTTCATACAATACAAATGAAGTTACAGATTCTCGTTTTACAGCCACAACTACAAATCAATACTTATCTGGTGTAACTACATTAGGTAAACCTATTGGATATCTGTATGCTTATAATTGGGCAGGATTAGATGCAAATGGTCAGTCTACGGTTTATAAAAAAGACGGTACAGTTGTCAATGCAAATCAGGGAATTTCAACAATTGATAAAGATGATTTAAAATACATGGGAACTACGTTTGCTCCATATTTTGGAGGTTTTATGAACGACTTCTCATATAAAAATTTCAGACTTGGAGTACAGATTACCTATTATGCAGGTCACGTATTTAGAAACACAGTATTACAGAATTATCCTTCTTATACAGGAGTACAATATGGTGCTGTTGCCAAAGACGAACTTATTGCAGACCGATGGAGACACGCCGGAGACGAAGCAACTACAAATGTTCCTGGTTTAGCTAACATTAGTTATAATAGTTTGAATCGTTATCAAAATGCAGACATCAACGTACTGCCGGCAGATAACGTAAGATTACAGCAGGTTTCATTAAGCTATAATGTGCCAAGCCAATGGTTAGAAAAAACTTTTATAAAGTCATTGAGTTTCAATTTGGCAGCGAGAAATTTAGGATTATTGTGGGTTAAGAATGATTTAGGCATCGATCCGCAGTACTTATCAAATAATAACTATAATACATTGCCGCCGCAGCGTAATTATACTTTACAGTTTAATTGTAGTTTTTAATTTTAAAAAACAGATTTTATGAAATTTCTAAAATTCACACTATATATTTTCCTGCCGGTACTTTTATTAAACTCTTGTAGAGATTATGTTGAAGTAGAACCAGTGGGAAACAACAGAATCTTAAAATATACTTCTGATTACAGAGGTTTGGCAAACAATTATAACGATATGACTTCCTCAGGAGGAATTTATCTTCTTTCTAATGCAGACGCCGAATTTCCAACCACATACCAAAACGGTGTTTCCACAATCTGGGGTAATAGTTATACATGGCAGGATAGAATATACGATCCTTCACAAGGCGATGCAGACTGGATTGGTTTATACAAAGCAGTATATTACAGCAACGTAATTCTTAACGGAGTTATGGGAAGCGAGAAAGGAACAGATGCAGAAAAAAAAGAAATTTATGCCGAAGCCTTTGTACACAGAGCTTTTGCTTATCTGCAATTGGTAAATACTTACGGTCCGCAGTTTGATCCGGCTTCTGCCAATTCAGAAAAAGCAGTTCCGTTATTATTAAAACCAGAATTGTTTTCTTCTCTGGAAAGAAGCACAGTAGGACAGGTATACGACCAGATTATTTCTGATTTAAAAGATGCATTGGCAAATGATATTCAGGATTCACCACAGTTTAATGTACTGCCTTCAAAAAGAGCTGTTTATGCGCTGTTAGCAAGAACCTATTTATATATGGGATCATATCAGTTAAGTTTAGACAATGCAGAAAAAGCCCTTGCAATGCAAAACGGTTTAATTGATTTAAACAGTTTAGCAACAGGATTCAGCTATCCGGTTTTAATTCAAAATCCCGAAGTTATATTTTCAAAAACATTACTAAACGGTTATGTTGGCATTCCTTTGTCAAACGATTTATTAAACAGTTTCGAAACCAATGATCTGCGTTACAACTTTTACACAATGGCCGGAACAAATTTTTTTCCAACGTATACCGGGAGGGGTTTTGGAATACCAAGATACAGCCAGACAACGGGAATTAACGTTGGAGTATCAGTTCCTGAAATGTATTTAATTGCTGCCGAATGTTATGCCAGATTAGGACAAACGCAAAAAGCAATAGACAATCTAAATATCGTAAGAGCCAAAAGATATAAATCAGGCCAGACATATCAGGTTTCGGCTTCAATAAGCAAAGAAGCATTAGATTTAGTTTTGGTTGAAAGACAAAAAGAATTCATAGGAAAAGGATTCCGCTGGTTCGATCAAAAAAGATTAAATCTTGATCCTGCTTACCAAAAAACATATACCAGAGTTTTTAAAGGACAAACCTATACACTGGCACCAAACAGCGCTGGATATGTATTCCCAATCAATCAAAATTATATCGATTTAAACCCTGAATTAGGGAAATAAAAAACACAGCAATGCTAAAAAAAATAATAAATATCAAGTTACTGGTATTGGTTTTTTGTGCCTTTACCTTACAAGTTACAAGTCAGGAAACAAAGCTGAGATTAACCGGAATGGCAGATGTGCCCATTCCGGGTGCAGTTTTAAAGATGACCTATGATGCTAAAGGCGGACCGCTGGAAAACATTAAAGATATCAATGGTTATGCCTACGTTTTTAATGATTACCGATGGGAAATTGAAGACCTGAAAATGAAGAAAAACGGCGCTGTTTGGAATGTCGAATTTACGGTTCCAAAAAACTGTGCTTTCATGGCTTTCAAATTTTATGGCAATACCGATAATGGTCTGGTAACTGATACCGGACAAGACACCGGATATCTTTTAGTAGCCTTTAAAGAACCAAAAGTAAAAATGCCTGGTGCAGATTTAGCCTGGGCAACTTTTAGAAACAAAGATTTCAACGGTCAGTTTGGCGGTTATTTCAAAGAGTTCACTATCAATGGAGATGCTACAGAATATTGGTTAAAGAAAGAAGTAGCCGATAATGGAAACAGATTTCCTGAATTTTTTGATACCTATTTTAAAGTTTTGAAAGTACAAAAGCCTGAAAAATTTCAGGAATTAGGAAGCCGTTTTCTGGGAGATTTCACCAAAAATATGAAAGGAATGCCAGAAGAAGTATATCTGAAAGTGCATAACATTTACGCTTATGAATTAAAAGATAAAGCAAAAGCTGATTCTATAGAAAACGTAATTGTAAAACAATTTCCAAAAGGTGCTTTTTTAAGATTCAAAGCCTATCAAAAAATTATGCCTATTGCAGATGCTGCCGAGAGAAACAAAGTGATCACTCAGTTTTTAGCTGATTTTCCATACACAACAGATGTACCGGATTCGCAAAAATATTTCTATGACAACATCGTAAAAATGCAGTTTGGATATTACTTTGAAAATAAAGATTATAAAAGCGTTTTAGCCTTAATTCCAACCATGAATTTTGCTAATTTAAATGATGCTTACCATCAAAATATTTCAAAAGCATTATATCTAAAAGTAGTAGATCCTGCAGTTATCGAAACAATGGCAGTGCCGATGATTAAGCTGATGCAGGAAAAAGTAAACGATATGTCATACATGCAGGGCATTTACTGGTCACCAAATCAGGCTACAGAAAATGCAAAAACACAATTGAATAATGAATTGGTGATTCAGATTCGTATGTACGATATGTTGAAAAAATACAAAGAAGTTTTAGAAACTTTTGAATTACTGCCATTTCAAAAACGTTACGAAAAAGCCAGCATAAACGACATTCATGTTAGAGCTTTAGAGGCTTTAAACAAACCAATAACCGAAGTGCTGAAAAATGCTGCAAAAGCCAATACTTTATCAGAAGGATTAACAGCAAAACTAAAAGAAGCCTTTATAAAAGAAGGAAAAAAAGAAGCTGATTTTCCGGCTTATTTAGAGCAGTTGAAAAAAGAAAACAATTCTGAAGAAAAAATCACTTTAATGAATCCGGTTCCGGCTCCGGCAATCAAAGTTCAGAGCGCAGACGGAAAAACAAAAGAGTTAGTGTTAAACAGCGGCAAAATCATTGTAATCGATTTTTGGGCAACCTGGTGCGGACCTTGTAAAAAAGCATTTCCGGCTATGCAGCAATTGGTCAACAATTTTAAAGAAGACAAACAAGTTGAGATTTATTTCATAAGCACTCAGGAAACAAAAGAAGGCTATAAAAAAGAAGCTGCGGCTTATTTAAAAGAAAAAGGTCTAAAGCTTGACACTTATTTTGATTTAGTAAAAAAAGGCGGCGGCACAAACAATGCTTCATTTTCAAACTATGCGGCAATTTTTAAATCAAGCGGCATTCCTCGAAAAGTAGTAATCAAGAATGGCCAGATTCGTTTTACATCAGAAGGATATTCAGGTAATCCAGGACAGCTTGTAGACGAACTTACAAACGTTATTAATGCTTTAAAAAACGAATAGTTTTTTGAAAATCAGAAATATATGAAAAAAGTATTTTTACTGTGTACACTCGCTTTGAGTGTACATAGTTTATCGGCACAGAAAAAAGCGGTTGACGAATCGGCTTACCAAACATGGAAAAGAATCAACAGTAAATCATTGTCATATAATGGTAAATGGTTGTCGTACAGCACCGTATTTCAGGATGAAGAAAAAGAAAATCAAAAACAGATTATCATTCAGGAAGCTCCAAAAGGCAAACGTTTGGTTTTAAATAATACCAGCGATTTAAAGTTTATTGGAAAAAAAGACTGGATTCAGTACAGCGTAAACGACAGCACTGTTTTGCAAAATCTAAAAACAGGTGTAAAAAAACTCTGGAAAAGCAAACATTATACAAATGCTCTAGAAGGAACAGATTTTCTTTATTATACACGACCAGAATCTGCAAAAGGAGAATTTTTCCTGCAGCGTTTGGTTTGTTACAATTTAGAAAGCAATGACAGTGTGTTTGTAAGCAACATAAAATCGTCACGTTTTTTAAAGAACAAATCCATTGTATATGTGCAGATTGAAAAAGACAAAGTATTTTTAAAACAAGGAATTCCGGGAGGAAAACAGCAGACAATTTACACCACAAAAGCTTCAGATTTTGGCGATTTTCAGTTAAACAACAAAGAAGACGGCGGTACTTTTACACTTAAAACCAACAACAATGCTGATTTTAATATGGTGTATTATTTCAATTTAAAGACCAATTCAGTAACACCATTGTTCAATTATGATGATATAGTTTTAAACGATCCGTTATATTCAATCTCAAAAACGGCGTATAGTTTAAACGAAAATGGCAATTACATTCAATTGCAGCTTTTCTCTAACAAGCGTCCTGAAAACAATCAAATGCCGAAATCAAATGCCGAAATCTGGAAAACGGCACAAGGCGCTATGGAACGCAGGCAAGAAATGCTTCGCAATTCAAAAACGCAGCCAAGCGAACAAAAATACATTTACGATATTAAAAACAAAAAAGTCATTAAACTGGCTGCAACAGGAGAATTTGATCAGGTAATTATACCGGAATCAGGTAATTTTAAAGGCGTTTTTGCAATCGATAAAAAACCATACGCAGTAGAAGTTGACTGGACATTTAACGAGCGCAGCGATATTTACTGGATCGATGTTGCAACAGGAAAATCTACAAAAATACTAACAGGCGTTTTTGGCGGCATAAGCTTGAATCCTCAGGGAACTTTTGCGGTTATGTATGATGAAAAGCAAAAAGTGTGGACTGTTTTTGACAGCTCTTCAATGCAGTTTAAGAACATAAGCGCACAAATTCCTTTTCCGGTTTCAGATGATAATGTCGATATGAAATCAGCCAATACCGCTTACGGAATTGCCGGATGGTTAAACAACGGAAACACAGTCGTAATTTACGATGAATTTGATATGTGGGCAATTGATCTTTTAAATCAAAAAGCACCGTACACTTTGACAAAAGAATACGGAAGAAAAAACAAAATTGCACTTCGTTACGGCGAAGAAGGTTTTATAGGCGATTTTGAAAACAGAAAAACCGTAACTCTGGTTGGATTTGACACCCAGCATAAATCTAAAGGAATTTACAAACTCGCAGGAAATACAATAACCAAAGTATTTGCAAATCCGGATTACAATGTTAGAATCGAAGCCGTTTCAGCAGATGATTCGAGTGTTTTGTTTTCTAAAGAAAGTTATACCATTTTCCCTGATTTATGGTGGGGAACTGCTGCTTTTGGTTCACAGCAAAAAATTACAGACATCAATCCGCAGCAAAAAGAATATGCGTGGGGAACTTCAAAATTAGTGACCTGGAAAAGTTTCAGCGGCAAAGAAAATCAAGGAAACCTTTATCTGCCGGATAATTACGACAGCAAAAAAACATATCCTGTCATTGTTCATTTTTACGAAAAACATACTGCCGAATTAAACCAGTATCAGATGCCGGAATTAAGCAGCTCAAATATTAATATTCCTTTATTTGTAAGCCAGGGATATATTGTTTTTCAGCCAGATGTACATTACACATACGGAGATGTTGGAAACAGCGTTTATAATGATGTGGTAAGCGGTGTAGAATATTTAATATCAAAAGGCATTACAGAAAAAGGAAAAATTGGAATTCAGGGGCATAGTTTTGGCGGTTACGAAACGTCATTTTTAACAACCAAAACAGACATTTTCAGCTGTGCAATTGTAGGTTCGGGAGTCAGTAATTTTACGGCAAACTATCCCGTAATGCGATCAAACGGTATATCGACTATGTTTAAATACGAAGCCGATCAATACCGTATGGGAAGTTCTTTATATGATAATTTAGACGGTTATATCAAAAACTCGCCAATTTTTTCAGCTAAAAATATCAAAACGCCAATTCTTATTTTTCATAATGACAATGATCGTGCAGTGCCGTATCAGGAAGGACAGTCTTTATTTTTTGCACTTCGCCGTTTAGGAAAACAAGGATGGCTTGTGAATTATAAAAAAGAAGGTCATAGTCTCGATGGTGCCGAAAACAAAAAAGACTGGACAATCAAAATGCAGCAGTATTTTGATTATTATTTAAAAGGTGCAGCGCGCCCAGACTGGATGTAATATAAGCCGATACATTTATACAACCCGAAGACTGTTATTTGAAGGTTTCTTAGGAAGCCTTCAAACTAACAGCAGGAATTACTTATAGTAATTTCAAAAAACAATTCAGAAAAAATCAATCAAAAAAGAACATTAAATATCAAATAAATGAAAGCAAAGATATTTTTAGCGCACTTTTTAATACTGGGTTTATCTCAGGTTTCAGCGCAGTTTAAAACTACAATTCCGCTGCGGAAAGATGTAGTGCACGGAACTTTAAACAACGGAATGCAGTATTTTATTCTGCATAATGAATGGCCGAAAGAAAGAGCCGACTTTTATTTTGTGCAGAATGTAGGTGCTATTTTAGAAGATGACAATCAAAACGGACTGGCGCATTTTCTGGAACACATGGCCTTTAACGGAACAGAACATTTTAAGGGAAAAGGAATCATTAATATGCTGGCAAAACACGGTGTTACTTTCGGACGTGATATTAATGCCTATACAGCACACGACGAAACGGTTTACAACATTAGCAATGTGCCGGTTAAAAATCCTGTTTTATTAGATTCTTGTTTGTATGTTTTACACGACTGGTCAGGATTTTTGTCTTTAAAAGATGCTGAAATTGATGCCGAAAGAGGCGTAATTCACGAAGAATGGCGTACCAGAAGAAACGCTGATCTGCGAATAGGATCGCAGCTGGAACCTGTTTTATACAACGGTTCAAAATATGGAAAAAGAGACGTTTTAGGCGATATGGATCTTATTGATCATTTCAAATACAAACAACTTAGGGATTATTATAAAAAATGGTATCTGCCAAATCATCAGGCGGTAGTAATTGTGGGCGATATCGATCCTGCAAAAATAGAACAGCAGGTTAAAAAAATAATGGGATCAATTCCAATGCCTTCAAATCCGGCAGAACGTACTTATGAATCAATTCCGGATAATGATAAACTGCTGTACAAACTGGCAGTTGACAAAGAAGCACAGAAAACCTCCATTACATTTAATTTCAAAAAGAACAAACCGCTTGTTCAGGATTTTACAGAATTTGGAAACAGCATTGCAGAACAATTAGCGCTGCAAATGATGAACAATCGTTTTAGAGAATATATTGTAAACAATGAAACCGCTTTATTATCAGCAGGTGTAAGCCATTCGAGTTTAACACGTTTATCTTCATTATTTACCTTAACCGTAAATCCTAAAAACGGCAGATTGTTAGAAGCCTTTCAACAAGCTTATACCGAATATGAAAGAGCAATTCAAAATGGTTTTACAAAAGAAGAACTCGATCGTGTAAAAGAAAATATGCGTACTGGTTATCAAAATCAGTTAAAAAACAAAGATAAAATCAGTAATGAAAGCTGGGCTTCGCAATTGCAGAATTACTTTTTAGAAGCCTCTCCTGTAATGAGTCTGGAAGAAGAAGTTGAATTTGTAAAATCGACTTTGGATAAATTGGATATTAATGAGGTTAATAAACTCTTCCGTGCGCTCCCAACAGAGAAAAATCAGATTTTAACTGTTTCTGGTCCGGAAAAAGAAAACGTGACTTATCCAGCTGAAACTGATTATAAAACTGCAATTAAAAAAATAAAAGAACAAAAATTAGAACCTTACACCGAAACAATTGCAAACACAGACTTAGTAACTGATAAGCTGACTGCAAAACCAGTTTCTAAGAAATTTGAAATTAAAGGAATTGCAGCAGCAAAAGGATATGTTTTAGCAAACGGAGCAAAAGTCATTATTTACCCAACAACTTTAGCTCAGGATCAAATTTTGTTTTCAGCTTTTAGTCCCGGCGGGGTTTCTGTACTTCCTGAAAAAGATTTGGCATCTTCGCAGATTGCTACAGTTTTAGCCAAAAATTCAGGATTGGGAGATTTTAAAGTAACCGATCTTCAAAAACAGCTTTCAGGAAAAACCGTAAAAGTAAGCCCGTTTATTGGCGAACATTACGAAGGTTTCAGCGGAAGTTCAGTAAAAAAAGATCTGGAAACGCTTTTAGAACTCACTTATTTATACTTTAAAAATCCAAGATTTGAAACTCAGGCATACAAACGTATTATTGATTATTACAACAATGCACTGGAAAATGTAAACGAAAACAACAGTAAAATATTTGGCGATACAATTGCTTTATTAGATACCAATCATAATAAAAGAACTTTTTTGTTAAGCAAAGAAAACCTGAATCAGCTAAAGTTTGATGATGCTTCGAGAATCTATAAAGAGCGCATTTCTAATGCTTCAGATTTTACGTTTGTTTTTGTTGGAAACATTGCCGAAAACGATCTTGAAACCATTAATAAATATTTAGGGAATATTTCAGGAAATCAAACTCAGGAAAAATTTACCGATCATAAAATAGGAATGGCAAAAGGATCTGCCAAAGAAAAACTGGTAAGAGAAATGAGTGTTCCTAAAACCAGTATTTATGTACATATTGAAAACAGAAGCGTCATTTTTTCTGAAAAAAACCAAATTATGGCGTATATGCTTTCGCAGTTGTTAGACAAACGTTATTTAGATAAAATCAGAGAAGATGAGGGCGGAAGTTACGGTGTACAAACAGAAAGCGCATTGTCTAAAAATCCATCTCCGGTTTTTTCTCTACGTGTGAGTTTTGACTGCAATCCGGAAAAAGATGCTAAACTGCTTCAAATTGTGTATGATGAATTAGATACCATCGTAAAAAGTGATGTTTCACAAAAAGATTTATCAGATATAAAGGAAGATTTAATAAAAAGCAATCAGCAGAATATCAAAGCAAATTCATACTGGATGAACATTATTGTCGATCAGTTAAAAACAGGAGACAAGTTTGTAAGCAGTGCCGAATATGAAAAACTAATTAAAAGCATTTCTGTAAAAGACATTAAAAAATATGCAGGCGAAGTATTGACAAAAGCAGATAAAGTAGAAGTTGTAATGCAGCCTAAAACAAACGAAAGTACTTTAAAATAGACTTTCATTATTCTAAGAACGGCAATTCTTTACTTTAATTTTAATAGTCTCTGGAAAGAAAAAAACTTATGTTTCTTTTAAATTTGAATTAGTTATAAAATTTGTAGACTAGAAAGAGCTGTTTTGCCGGACAGCTCTTTTATTTTTTTAATAAGCCCAATTAATATATAACGGTTTATTCATCCACTGAAATTTTACAATTGAAAACGCAAAAGGAGATCTGTTGAGCAAAATATCATAAGCTCTTTTTTCTACTCTAAGTTCCCATTTGTCTTCCAGTTCGCTGAGAATTCCGTCGCGAATAAACCAATTTCCTCGAAAACCATCTACAGAACAGTCTCCTATTTCAGGCCAATGACTGATTACTGCTTGTAACATGCCTTGAATTAAGTTTCTTTCCTGATTTGTAATTTCAATTTCATCAGCAACCTTATCAGTTACAGAAAGACCGCATAAAATTTTATTCAGCGGTAAATACACTTCATCAGTGTTAGGCAGTCCGGTAACAACATACTGCAGATATTTTACAGCCTTTTTTTGATTTTCTAAACTAGTGAATTTGTTATTGACTGTAAGTTCAAGTCTTTCAAAAAGCATTGGAATGTAATTATTTATAATTACTACTCCAGCATTCCGTACAGCAATATCATTTTTAGTTGGAGTCTTCATCTTTAAAACTTCCATTCGGGGGTATTTTTTGGTTAGTTAACAGCGATATAAAATTATAAATCTTTTCGTAATAAAGCACAAGTATTTATACCTAAAAATGAAAAACACTTAGAATTAATTAATAATGTGAGTAAAAAACAAAAAACACTTGAAGATTTAATAATTCTGAATGCTAAAACAAGCAGGAAATTTGTACTTTAGTAAAACACTTGCATTTAGTTAACGCTGTAAGTTGTTTTTTTAATATAAAAATTGATATAAATGCCTTGGAATCCAGAAATATACAATACATTTAAAGACATTCGTTATAAACCATTTTATGATTTGGCTGATTTGATAAAGCCAGTCAAAAATAAGAAAGCCATTGATTTAGGATGCGGTACAGGCGAACAAACCGCTATTTTAGCAGATAAATTTAAAGAAGTCCATTTTCTTGGTGTTGATTCTTCGGCAGAAATGCTCGAAAAATCAAAAGCATTAGAAACAGAAAACCTGCATTTTCGCAGAGCATCAACCGAAGAAATGATTGAAAATGCCGAAAAATGGGATTTAATTTTTAGCAATGCCGCTTTGCAATGGTCGAATAATCATGAAATTTTGTTTCCTAAATTGATACACCTTCTTAATTCAAAAGGGCAGTTTGCAGTTCAAATGCCGATGCAACCAGAAAATAAACTCAACAAAATTTTAATCGAATTGGTTAACGAAGAACCTTTTAAAACGTATCTAAAAGGCTTTAAAAGAGATTCACCCGTTTTGAGTATTGATGAATATGCGCAGATACTATTTGACAGCGGACTCGAAGATATTCAAATCATGCAGAAAGTGTATCCCATAATTGCAAACGATCACGATACGTTGTATAATTTCATTTCAGGTTCAGCTTTAATTCCATACATGGAAAAACTTGAAGGCGGACAGAAAGAACTTTTTATAAAAACATACAAAGAAAGAATAGCAGAAAGTTTTCCTAAACTTCCGGCAATTTATTCTTTTAAAAGACTTTTGCTTTACGGAACAAAAGCATAAATACTTATTTTCTAAACACATTACAATATGAAAGCATTAGTAATTGGGGCGACAGGCTCAACAGGAAAGTTTTTAACAGAAGAGCTTCTTAATGATAACGATTATACTTCGGTTGTAACTTTTGTTAGAAAACCTTCCGGGAAAACGCATCTTAAATTAACAGAACATATTGTCGATTTTGAAAACGTTGGGCATCTTAAAAATTTAATTACAGGCGATGTTTTGTTTTCCTGCCTCGGAACGACTTTAAAAGATGCGGGCTCAAAAGAAAAACAATGGAAAATAGATTTTGATATTCCCGCTGCATTTGCTGCAGAAGCACAAAAAAATCAGGTAAAATCGCTTGTTTTGGTTTCTTCTTATGGTGCATCGGCTCAAAGCAGTGTTTTTTATTCTAAGATGAAAGGAAAACTCGAAGATTATATTGCTGCTCTTAATTTTGAGCAGTACATTATTTTTAGACCTGGACCATTAGTACGACAAGATTCTGATCGATTGGGCGAAAAAATAACCGTAAAAGTTATAGGAATACTCAACAAAATTGGACTTTTTAAAAAATTCAAGCCGCTTGAAACTTCACTTCTGGCCAAAAAATTAGTGAAAGCTCCAAAAATACTTTCCTCTGGAACTACGATAGTTGAGCTCAATAAAATTTTTGAATTTTAAAATTTGGTCTTCAATACAAAAAAAAATGACCGAAATTGAACTTGCTTTTTTTAATAATTGGAAATGTTTTTTTATAAATTTGTTTCAAAGAGAAGTAAAAAAACAGTTTAACTTTTCTTAAAAAATCAATATTATTACCTGCTATGACTACAAATACAACCACATTTCTGTCTTCGGATTTTTTAACAGATATAAAAACTCAAACTTCAGATTCTCATAAAAAATTAGAAAGCCTTCCTGTTTCTGCTTCTATCTTATCTCCGGACATGAAAATAGAAGATTATATACATTATCTTAATTTAATGCACGATGTTCACAAAAACACAGAAGAGCTTGTTTATCCGCTGCTTTCAGAAATTATTCCGGATTTAGACCAAAGAAAAAAGAAACATTTAATAGAAGAAGATCTTTTATTTCTTAACAGCAATAAAACTGCTACTTCTAAAGTTTTTGATAAGACAGAAATGTCTGTGCCTTTTGCTCTTGGCGTATTTTATGTTATAGAAGGGTCGAGCTTAGGCGGAAGATTTATATTAAAAAATATTGTAAACAACCCACAGCTTTCTAATGATCAGGGCGTATCGTATTTTAAAGGTTATGGAGATAAAACAGGCAGTTATTGGAAAAATTTCCTAAACGTGCTTGCAGAGTATGAACAAAATAATAATTGCGCAAATAGTATTATAGAAGGAGCTGTATATGCTTTTGATAGTATTTACAATCATTTCGGGAGCATAAAAAAATAATGAATATTAAAGATATAGTCAATCGCGATCTTGTTACCTTAACCAATTGTGAACACGAACCCATACATATCCCGGGAAGTATCCAGCCTCACGGTTTTTTGATAGGTCTTGATTCTGATTTGAAAATAGATTTCTGCACAGCAAATATTTCTTTATTTGTCGATTTACAGCATACCGATATTTTAGGGAAAAATTTTACAGCTATTTTTGGTTCAAAACAGCAAAAACAAATTCTTGATTATATCAATGAAGATAAAATTCAGAATGTATTTCCTTTAGAAATTAATTTATTAGGAAAGTCATTTCAGGTCAGCATACATAAAAGTTATGATATTTATGTGCTGGAAGCAGAACTCAAATTTGCCGACAGAGAAAAACTGGCCGATGTTTACACACAAACGATTCAGTTTGTGACCCAAATGAATAATACAACTTCGCTTAAAGACTTGTGCGCGCTGGTTGCAGAAGGAACACGGGAAATTACAGGTTATGACCGTGTAATGATCTATAAGTTTGACGAGCTGTATAATGGTGAAGTATTTGCCGAAAGCTGCCGTGAAGATCTTGAACCATTTTTGGGGCTGCATTATCCGCATACTGATATTCCGGTTCAGGCCAGAGAATTGTATATCAAAAATCAGCTTCGATTAATTGTAGATATTAATTATAAACCCGTTCCAATATTTACGATTGATGATAATAAAGAAAATAAAAATCTCGATTTAAGCCTTTCTATATTAAGAAGTACGTCTCCAATTCACGTAGAATATTTAAAAAATATGGGAGTTGGCGCAACACTTACCATTTCGCTTATTCATCACGACAGACTTTGGGGATTAATTGCCTGTCATCATTATTCTAAAAAGAATATTTCGCCGGAAATTAGACTGGCAGCAAAACTTCAGGGACAGTTTATAACTTCTCAAATTGATATCAGGCAATCAAATGATGAGAATGTAAGCGCGCAAAGAGCATCTTTAGCTCTTGAAGAATTAACGAGTTTAGAACTGCCGCTTTCAGATGACTCATTAGAAACGATTGTCAATACTCAGGAAATTTTAAATTTATGCAATGCCTCTGGTGTATCTGTTTCAACAAAGGATAAAATTTATAAAAGTACTTTAGCACCTTCTGATGATTATATCAGAACCTTAACAGAGCAGATTACCAAACAAATACAGGATAAAACTTTTGTTACCAATAAGCTGAGCGATTATTTTTCTGAAATAGAACGCTGTCCTGATTTTGCAGGTATTTTGTATCATTCTCTAGACAGTCACAGCCATATTATTTGGTACAGACCCGAAACAATATCTGAAATTAATTGGGGAGGAGATCCGGAAAAAGCGATTGTAAAAGACAATAACGGACTGCATCCTCGAAATTCATTTAATATTTGGAAACAGATTATAAAAAACCAGAGCAATACCTGGAAACAATATGAAATAAACACGGCAATACGCTATTCGCATACGCTTCACAATCATTTAATGCTGATAATGCTCAGCAAGGAAGAAGAAAAATATCGTACGCAGAGTGAGGTATTGAAAGAAACCAATTCAGAACTTGAAAACATCAACTGGATTAGTACACACGATTTACAGGAACCCCTGCGTAAAATTCAGATGATTACTTCAAAAATGCTTACTGAACTTGATGTTATTCCTCTGGAATCTATTCACAGCTCATTAGTAAGAGTATCAAAATCAGCAGGCAGAATGAGAATTCTGCTCGAAGACATTTTAAAATTTACCAGAATAAAAAACACCAGAGATGTACTGCAAAAAGTAGATTTAAATCAAATTTTAAAAACTACAACGGCAGAAATGAAAGAAAACATCAAAGAAAGCAAAGCGGTAATACAAAGCGAAAACCTTCCGGAAGTTTATGCCGTAAGTTTTTTAATGAGACAGCTGTTTTCAAACCTCATTCAAAATTCGCTAAAATATGCATCGCCGGACAGATCTCCGGTTATTAAAATCACAGCTTCTCAGGAACCTGAGCTGTTTGGGCATTTAAACAAAATTTACTGCCATTGGGTTAATTTTTCAGATAACGGGATTGGTTTTGAACAACAATATGCCGAAACGATTTTTAAAGTTTTCTCCAGACTTCATAATCAGGATGAATATACCGGTTCTGGAGTAGGTCTGGCTTTATGTAAAAAAATCATGCAGACCGTTGGAGGTAATATTGAAGCTGTTGGAAAAGTAGGAGAAGGGACCGAAATAAAAATTTATTTTCCGTGTGACCCGGAAGAAACTCTTTTGTAATTATATCCATTCTCCCGAAGCATCATAATTACCGGGTAAATAAGTAAGATACTGTACCATTCTGGGGTTCTTGCCTTTATTTGGCGTTGCACAATGCGGTAAAGTACTGTCCCAGATTATAAAATCGCCAGTATTGCCAATTACAGGTTCCGGTTTTAGTGTTAGAAGAGCTTTCTGTCTCGGATCTTCATCGGGTTCCAGATTATTCAGCCAGTCATTTATTTTAGTATGAAAACCTGGCACACAATGAAAAGCACCATCATCCGGGCCGCAGTCCGTAAGATAAAGCAGTCCCTGAAGTCCAAAAACAATAGGCTGTTTTAAACTCGTATCCCAATGAAGTCCGCTTCCTAAAAAACTAAAACTTTCATTTTCAGGCGGATTAAAACTTACTTTGTCAATAGTTTTATAAATATTCTTTGAATTGTAAAGCTGTTCATACGCTTTTTTTATTCTGGGAGAAAATCGGTTTTTATTTAAAGTTTCGTGATCAGAAAAATTAAGCATTAAACCTTTTTGATCCGGATGTCTCTTATACCAGGTTTCGTTATTATCAGGTTCCATTTCCAAGTATTCCCAAATAGCTTTTTGAGCCGCTTCACAGTCACTTTTTGAAATAGCATTTTTTACGATTACATAACCGTTTTCATTCCAAAATTGAAGATCCTTTTCAGAAAGAACATCTTCTAAGGAGTCTTCATCAACTAAGGTTGTTTTCTTTTGCCTGCTGGTAATCCATGTTTTAAAAGTTTCAAAATCAGGTTTTTCAAAATACAAAAACTGCAGAGTATCTTCCATGCTTATACCCAGCTCATATAAAGTCTTAATTTCCAGATCCCAGGTTTGAGAAGTGTCGGCAGCAGTAATTTTTACTGGCTGTAAAGAACGTTTCCATAGTTTTTCAAGAATAGTCCAAGGCATAGAATAAATATTTTTTTCAAGTGAAATTAAAAAAATGAATTGACTTGAAACCAAGTAATTGTACGGGATTTTTGTTTCTTTTATTTAACACAAGAATGCCCAAAAACAGTTTCTTAATCAAAATATAATAATTTAAGTTAGGTTTATTTTGTTTCATAAAGTAAATTTGCGATGTGCCACGAAAAATAGCTTACATATTTGTTTTTATTATAATGTCAAACATTGGCATTTTTCAGCAGTTTTATAAACTGCCGGTATTAATTGAGCATTTTCAAGAGCACCAGCAAAAAAGAAACTTAAGTTTCATTGATTTTCTGGAAATGCATTATTGGGGCGAAGATGAAAATGACAACGATGCTGACCGCGATATGCAGCTTCCTTTCAAGAATATTTCAGGACACTCATTACAGCTTGTCTTTGTTCCTGTAGAAAAACCGGTAATCTGTGTTCCTTTTAATTCTGGATTTTCAGAATACCGTATTATTCCATACACTTCAAATTTACATTCGAATCCTGCTTTATTCGGCGTGTTCAGACCACCTTTAGCATAATTATTTTTTAAAGAATTCTCTTTGCGGTTAAGGCATTTTTATGTTTTAACGGCATTGTATTTATTTCTAAAAATTTAATACATTATGCTTAATAAAATCATTCAGTTCTCAGTTAAAAATAAACTGGTAATTGGGATCTTTACACTGCTGTGGATTATCTACGGTGTGTTTGAAGTAACCCGTTTACCAATTGATGCCGTTCCTGACATCACCAACAATCAGGTTCAGATTATTACAACCGCTCCGTCACTGGGCGCAGAAGATGTTGAACGTCTTATAACTTTCCCGATAGAACAAGCCATAAGCAATATACCGCAGTTAAAAGAAAGCCGCAGTATTTCGCGTTTCGGGCTTTCGCTTGTTACGATTGTTTTCTCAGATGATACCGATGTGTATTGGGCGCGCCAGCAGGTTACAGAGCGTTTGCAGAAAGTAGAAATTCCCGAAAATGCCAGTTTACCCGAAATGGCGCCTGCAACAACAGGTCTTGGTGAAATCTATCAGTATGTTTTAAAGCCTCAGCCCGGTTTTGAGAAAAAATATTCGCTTGAAGATTTACGAACAATCCAGGACTGGACTATTCGCAGACAGCTTTTAGGAACGCCCGGAATTGCTGATGTAGCCACTTTTGGAGGGAAATTGAAACAATATGAAATTGCAGTAAATCCAGCCCGGTTAAAAGCACAAAACCTGACTATAAAAGAAGTTTTTACCGCATTAAGCAGTAATAACGAAAACACAGGCGGTGCTTATATTGAAAAAGGCCCTACCGTATTATATATCCGAAGTGTCGGGCTTACCCGAAACATTAAAGATATACAGAATATCATTGTAAAAAACACGCAGGCCGGAACACCTATTTTAATAAAAGATGTTGCCGAAGTAAAAATGTCTTCGGCTATACGTTACGGCGCTTTAACAACCGATGATTTTGGAGAATCTGTAGGCGGGATTGTCATGATGTTAAAAGGCGAAAATGCCAATAATGTTATTGCAACCGTAAAAAAACGTGTTACAGAAATTGAAAAAATCCTGCCGGAAGGTTTAAAAATAGAACCTTTTCTGGATCGTACCAAAATGGTAGATAATGCGATTGGTACTGTAGAAAAAAATCTAATCGAAGGTGCATTGATTGTAGTTTTAGTTCTGGTGCTTTTTCTAGGAAATTTAAGAGCCGGATTTATTGTTGCATCTGTAATTCCGTTAGCGATGTTATTTGCCATTATTATGATGAATACTTTTGGCGTAAGCGGTAATTTAATGAGTCTTGGTGCGCTCGATTTCGGTTTAATTGTAGATGGAGCCGTAATTATTGTTGAAGCCATTCTGCACCACATGCACAGCGCTAAAAAGTATAAAAATGTCGATTCTGTTTCGCAGGAAGAAATGGATAAAGAAGTTACCGGATCAGCAGGGCGAATGATGAACGCGGCTGTTTTTGGGCAGATTATTATCCTGATCGTATATCTTCCAATATTATCATTAGAAGGAATTGAAGGGAAAATGTTCAAACCAATGGCACAGACAGTTGCTTTTGCTATTTTGGGTGCTTTTATACTATCATTGACGTATGTGCCAATGGTAAGTTCTTTATTCATCAGTAAAAAAATAAGTCATAAACCAAATTTCTCCGACAGGATTATGGCAAAACTGGAAATCTATTATGAAAACTGGCTTTCGAAAGCATTAAATGTTAGAAAAGCAATTGTAGTTTCTGCCTTTGTTTTATTCGGAATTGCTTTGATATTGTTTGCCAGAATGGGAGGAGAGTTTATCCCGCAGTTAGAAGAAGGCGATTTTGCAGTAGAAACCAGATTACTGCTGGGAACCAATCTTTCGACCACAACAGAAACCATTCAGAAAATATCAACTGAACTAAAAAATAAATATCCCGAAGTCGAAAAAGTAGTCTCAAGAATTGGAAGTGCCGAAATTCCAACCGATCCAATGCCAATTGAAGGCGGTGATATGATTATTGTACTGAAAGATAAATCAGAATGGACAAGCGCATCATCTTTCCCTGAAATGGCTGATAAAATGACCGAAACCGTTAAGCAGATTGCTCCTGGAGTTACAACAGGATTTCAGTTTCCGGTTCAAATGCGTTTTAACGAATTAATGACAGGAGCCAAACAGGATTTGGTATGCAAGATTTATGGGGAAGATTTAAATAAACTGGCGGAATATGCTGAGAAACTGGGAGCTATAAGTAAAACAGTTTCGGGTGCGACAGATTTATATGTTGAAAAAGTAACCGGAATGCCTCAAATTGTAATTGATTACGAATGGGCAGAAATGGCAAAATACGGCATTTATGTATCTGATATAAATAAAACCGTAAACGCCGCTTTTGCCGGAGCGGCAGCCGGAAGTATTTATGAAGGCGAAAAACGATTTGATATGGTCGTTAGAGTTGAAGACAGCGGCAGAAAAGATATTTCGGATGTTCGTAATTTATTAATTGCCACACCATCCGGAATGCAGATTCCGCTTTATCAGGTGGCTTCTGTAAAAGAAGTCGAAGGACCAAACCAAATACAGCGTGAAGATGCTAAACGCAGAATTATCGTTGGTTTTAATGTCCGCGGGCGCGACGTTCAGTCTATTGTAGAAGAATTACAGAAAAAAGTCGAAACGCAGATCAAATTTGATCCGGGTTATTATATTACTTACGGCGGAACGTTCGAAAATTTACAGCAGGCAAAATCAAGACTTGGCGTTGCTGTTCCTGCTGCTTTATTTATGATTTTGGCATTATTGTATTTTGCTTTTAGATCGTTTAAAGAAGGTTTGATCATTTTTACCGCAATTCCGTTATCGGCAATTGGAGGCGTTTTTGGACTGGCTTTGCGCGATATGCCTTTTAGTATTTCGGCTGGAGTTGGTTTTATAGCCCTTTTTGGAGTAGCGGTTTTAAATGGAATTGTGTTAATATCAGAGTTTAACCGAATTCAAAAACAAGGCGAAGTTTCAGATCCTTTTCAAATTATTATTATCGGTACCAAAAACCGACTTCGACCTGTATTAATGACGGCTGCTGTGGCATCTTTAGGATTTCTTCCAATGGCTTTAAGCAACGGAGCAGGAGCAGAAGTACAGCGTCCGCTGGCAACTGTTGTAATTGGCGGACTTATTACAGCAACACTTCTTACGCTGTTTGTTCTTCCGTCTATTTATTTAATGACGTTTCACACTAAAGTATTTTCTAAAAAAATGAAAAAACATAAAATAGATAAACTGACTTTATTGTTAATTGGTTTATTGGTTACAGCTTCGGTTCAATCACAGCAAAAGCCAATTTCTCTTGAAGAATCATTGTCAAAAGCAATTCAGTATAATAAAAGAATTAAGGCTTCACAATTGAATGAAAAATCAAAAGAACAGCTTCAAAAATCGGCTTTTGATATTCCAAAAACCGTTGTAGATGCAGATTACGGACAGTTTAACAGCGGCGTAAATGATACCCGTTTCGGAGTAAGCCAGACTTTTGCTTTTCCTACCGTTTATGCACATCAAAAAAAGGCTTTAAAAGAAAATTATAATTCGGCGAAAGCCCAGTCTCAATTGACTTCTCAGCAGATTAAATCAAATGTAAGAAACTTGTTTTACGAGTATATCTGGCTGAAAAGCAAAAAAGATTTATTGACTTATGCAGATTCTATTTATCGATTAATGGAACAGAAAGCATCGCTTCGCTATAAAGTGGGAGAAACGAATGTTTTAGAAAAAACCGCTTCGCAGTCGGCAAGACAGTTTTATTCAAATCAGCTTACAATGATTAATAAAGATCTGGCAATAACACTGAATTCGTTTAATGCCGTTCTTCAGGACAGCACAGTTTATGAACCAGCTTTGAATAAAATAAAAAATGATTTTAATTTTTCGGTAAATGAAAAATCAGATGTTGCTTCACTTCCTCAGGTACAGCTTTCGAATCATGAAGCCGAAGCCGCAAAATGGAAATGGAGATCAGAACAAGCCAAAATGATGCCTGATATTACTTTGGGTTATAACAATTTAAGCATTATAGGCACTCAGACTAATTCGGCCGGTCAGGATGTGTATTACGACAGCAGCCACAGGTTTAATTATGTAAATGTCGGACTTTCGATTCCGTTGTTTTTTTCCAGTCAGTCAGCACGAAACAAAGCATCAAAGATCGAATACGAAAATTACAAAGCACAGGCAGAAACTATTAAAATTGAAACCAAAGCAGAAATTAGTAATGCCGTAAGCGAGATGGAGAAATACAAAGAAAGTCTGCTGTATTATGAAAATGACGGACTTAAAAACGCTTCGATTATTATTGATGCGGCAAACAGCCAGCTTGAAAATGGAGATATTGATTATCTGCAATGGGTAATGGTTATCAATCAGGCTGTAACGATAAAAAACGAATATTTAGACATGGTTAACAGTTATAATAAGGCTGTTAATACTCTTCGAACTCTTCAAAATTTATAAAAAATGAAAACTTATATAACAGCTGTTTTATGTCTTGTTTTGATGATATCATGCAAAAGTGATAAAAAAGAAGAACAAAAAACTGAAGTACAAAAACAGGAAAACACAATTGAGTTAAGCGATTCGCAGGTAAAAAACGCCAGATTGGCAACAGGAAATCCTGAGGAGAAAAATGTAAAAGGAATTTTAGAACTGCAGGGAACCGTTACGGTGCCTCCCAAAAGTGTAGTGAGCGTAAGTATTCCGTTAGGCGGCTACATTAAAAAAACCGATTTAATGGCCGGAATGCATGTTAGAAAAGGGCAGTTATTGGCTGTAGTGGAAGATATGCAGTACATTCAGCTGCAGCAGGATTATTTAACTGCAAAAGAAAAATACCAGCTGTCTCAAAGTGAATATAACAGACAAAAAGAATTGAATGCAAAAAAAGCAAGCAGTGATAAATTGTTTGAACAAACTGCTGCAGAAATGCAGACACAGCGTATTTATATGGCATCGCTTGCACAAAAACTTTCTTTGTCAGGAATTAATGTAAAAACATTATCGGCATCTAATATCAGTAAAACGGTTTCGGTTCTTTCGCCCATAACCGGTTTGGTTTCTAAAGTAAATGTAAACGTTGGAAAATATATTTCTCCTACTGATATGCTTTTTGAATTAATGGAAACCAGCGATGTAGTTTTGGTTATGAATGCTTTTGAAAAAGATGTTCATCTGCTTTCTGTTGGGCAGACTGTTTCTGTTTTTACCAATGCCGATCCTTCAAAAAAATATGCAGCAAAAATTGCCTACATCAATCAAAGTCTTAACGGAGACCGTGCCGCCGAAGTTGTCTGTAAATTGAATGCATACAACAATGCATTAATTCCCGGTTTATTTATTAATGCCGAAGCTGAATTTGAAAACGAAAAAACGCTTACAGTTCCGGAAGATGCAATTGTAAAATGGCAGAATAAGTTTTATGTTTTTTCAAATACTGAAAACCAAAAATACAAAATGATTCCGGTAGAAACGGGAAGTTCTAGTAATGGATACCGACAGATTAAATCATCTTTAATAGATAAATCCTCAAAAATTGTAGTCAAAAATGCTTACACGCTTTTAATGACCTTTATGAATGGAGGCGATAATTAACAATAAAACAAATAATACAAAACAAAAGGCTGTCAATTTAGACAGCCTTTTTGATTTATAAGCCTTCATTAAAAATTTACCTTATTCTGTTATAATAATACCTTTTAGAGGCTGTTTCTGAAAATTTGTAAAGATATGTTTACAAGTATATTAATTACTAAAAAACATGTTCTTATGGCAAGATTTTCAGATCAGGTAAAAATAACTATCGATGACTTTAGCAAAAATGTTGTTTATTATGACTTAGGGATCACTCAAAAAATGATGGATCACCATTATTTCTCTTTTGTCTGGCAGCATGCGGCAGAAGCAGTTATTGATCCGCTAAAACAAGCCGCTGCAATTCGCAGATACCAGGGGCGGGAAGTTATTTTTACTTTTAAAAGCCTTACCGGAATCCAGTTAATGGCAAAAGGAATTATTACAAATCTCGAATCTTATGATGTCGGCGGAAGTCCGGGCGGACTTTATGTAAAAGGAATAAGCCATACTATACTGCTTGATGATTTAAAAAAAGCCCGAACATTTTTAGACCGTAACCTGCAGGAAATTGCGCTTGATATTTTTGCTAATGAAACTGCCGGCGAATTTTATAACAGAGAGGCAATAGCGCCTACTTTTACCACAATTTTTGATTACAAAGCGCAGTACAACGAAACAAGTTTTAACTTCCTGAAACGACTTTCCGCCTGTTACGGACAATGGCTGTATTTTGACGGAATGCGCATGCAGTTTGGGCAGCTCAAAAACAGTAAGGTAAAACTTATCAATGGAGCTTCACTGCATAAATTTGGTATTCAGACTCATTTAGCATCGCATAAAACAGCTTTTGGAGCTTATGATTATAATAATGCAAAACAAATTGTCAGTTCTCAGCCCAAAACAAATCAGGGAAGCGGTGACGGTTTTTCCAGAACAGCTTTAGACAGGCAGGCATCGGTCGCTCAGCCCAATTTGTTCGTTGCCGCTTTTACCAATCAGGTAAAAAATGCATCTCAAATAGAAGAAATGGTAAAACTGCAAACGGCAGGCAGAGATGCAAACAGTGTTTTTTATACAGGTGTTTCGTATCTGCCAATAGGAGTGGGACAGATTTTTATTATTCAAAACGAAACTGTCGAACATGAACTTGTAGCTGTAGAAGTTATACACCATTCTGAAGTTCACGGTAATTATACCTGTGAGTTCAAAGCGATTCCTGCCGATGTTTCGGCACCGTATTATACCAATGTAGAAATTTTTGCAAAAGCAGAAAACCAGCCCGCTATTGTAATAGACAACAATGATCCCGAAAGTTTAGGACGTGTAAAGGTCAGCTTTTACTGGGGAACAGGAAGCACAAAAACTGAATGGATTCGTGTGATGCAGTATTATTCCGGTTCTTCAAGAGGAATGTACTGGAGACCAGAAATTGGGGACGAAGTATTGGTAAGTTTTGAAAACGGCAACATTGACTTTCCTTATGTATCCGGTTCACACTACAACGGACAGGCAAAACCTGAGTTTTTTGACAGCAAAAACAGTATTAAAGGCTGGAAACTCCGTTTCGGGATGTTACTAAAATTTGTTGAAAAAGTAGGAATCTGGCTTTCTGACCCAAGCGGAAATGAAATTCATCTAGACGAAGAGAACAAAAACATAAACGCCACAACGCCGGAAACTTTTACCATTAGAGCAAAAAATATTGTTTTTGAGGCAACGGAAAGTATTACAGTAAAAGCCGGAACTAATATTCTCGAAACTGCGGGTATAAATAAAACTTTACAGGTTGGGGGGATTATGGATACTCAAGTTATAGGTAGTAATCTACTTCATGTAAAAGGAGACTTTCATGAACAAATTGACGGTGATCTCCATTCTGAGACAAAACAAGATAGAAATACAATAAGTCATTCTGACTTTACTTCGCTAAGTCAAGAAAATGCTGAATTTCACTCAAAAAATGATATTCAAAATAATAGTACCGAGGATACTACACAAAATTAAAAACTATTAAATTGAAATTAAAAGAATATGTCTAGGACAAGAATTGTAAAAGGGAAAATTACTGAAATTACAGGCGGAACTTCAAGAATTTTTGCGAAGAGTATCAAAATTAATTCAGGAAGAAGCATAAATTATTATGCTAAAAATTATACTTATGGTGAGCCACAAGACCCGCCTGCATCTAAATATGCAGAGTTCGATATAGATTTTGAACTTAATATGGATGAGAATACTATGGTTCCCTTTGGTATTTTAGATTGTGAAAATAACATAGAAAATCCTTACTTCAGTTTTAAATATGCCTTAAGAAATGATGATATAGATTCTTTAGGCTTTAAAATTACAGACGAGGAAAATGAGATAATTTATCAAATGGGATATTTAAAACCTGTAATTATACAAGCCCGAAAAAAACCTTTAGTACTTTTTGAAGCAAAAAAAACAACTGAAGGACCACTTATTTCAAAAACCTGGGAATATCAAAAAATTTTTGAACCTTATGTTTTAACTGAACCAGATTATACCAAAAAAGGTGAATATCATTTAAACTGGGATGGTTTTGATAATGATGAAATATACGACAGTACACGTTTTGCAGGCAAAAAATTAAAAGCAACAATTACGGCAACTAAAGGGGACATTGTAAAAGCTAAAGAAATTGAACTTGAAGTATCATATAGTGAAGTGGATTGGGTTGATATAAAAATTGACAAAACCGCAAAACGTATCGATGTTACACTAAGAGTGAACCTAACAGATGGTGGAGAAATTGGATTGACCTGCCAGACTATAAATGCAAATATGTATGGAACACCTGCAAGGACAGTTTGCGATTGGGATAAAATACCTACTCCAATAATAAACCCAAGTGATCCTATTATAAAAAGCAGGACAAGAAGCTTTTCAGATTTAGAAAAACTTGCCTTAGATGGATTGAACTATCACTGGGGAAGAAATAAAAATCATGCAGTAGCAAAAAATGTAAATATTGGAAGTGATGTATTTGAACTATACATTAAAGCTGTTAATACTAAAAAATACACAATGAATGCGGTTAAGTTAACTTACAATACAAATAGTGATTGGATGCGTTCAGGAAATCCTAGCGAAGCTAAAGATGTTGTATCCACTTTTGGAAAAGTCATATCAGGACAGAGAATAGCATATAATATTGGATATTTGAATAATGTTGACTGGTATGAGATATCTAAACAAAATTGGTACTATGAAGATGAAAAGAAATATAAAGTTGATGAAAATTTTTCAGATACATCAGCACATGAGATAGGTCATACAATTCTTCAAGCCTATGGTGGAACTGAATATTCTTATACTCATGCAGGCACTTCTTACATAACGCAAGAAGTTATCAAAATTAGTAATGGAGGGAAAAGCTATTTCCATGAACTGAAAACAAAGGGAGAAATTGATTTAATGTACTACTATGAGGATGAACCATGGCCAGGAAATCGTGATTATGCAAAATATGTTGCATCCGAAAAAGATGCCTTAAGTTTACTTTGGTTAACTAAAATAAAAATATCATGAGAAGTTGTCTAATTATTTTTATGAATATCTTTTTTATATCGTGTAACAATGAATTAAAATATGGGTATGTATACGATATAAAAATGAATGTTCCAATTGAAAATGTTAAAGTGTTTGATGCTGATAACAATATCACAAGTTATACAAATAAAGATGGTTATTTTGAATTGTCATATACCCAAAATTACCCTTCCAAGCTAATTTTTAGTGCAAAAAACTATAAAATTGATACCCTTCCTTCTTTTGGATGTAGTAATTCAGGAGAGACATCAAATAAATGTTTTAGAGGACAAAGAATTTATCTTTATCCTCAGAAATAAATTCTATACTATATATATTTGATTTTATTAGTGAATTGAGTATTCCCTGCTGGCGCGAGCGTCTCACTCGTGTAATATTCCTTTTGAATTAACCACGATAAGACTCCTGTAATTAAAGATAGAAAAAGAACAGTAGCTAATGAAAATGATGTCTTAGGACTGTTATGGCTAACAAAAATAAACATAAAATGAAAAAAATAAATCTATTAATATTAGCATTATTATTTATGTCATGTGTAAAAGATACCCAAAGAGTAGAAATGAAATGTTATATATACGATTTAGCTTTAAAAACTCCAGTTAAAAATGTAGAAGTAGTACAATTATTAGATGGAAAACATGTAGTTATTACTATGTCCTCTGTAAATGGCTATTTTGAAGTAAGCAAACAAACCAAACTGACAATGGGAATAGAATCTCATAATTTGGGTAATTTAATTCTTTTAAAAAAGCAAGGTTATTTGACAGATACAATTGAAATATATGGAAACTCAAATGATTTGTATAAACGAGACTCAATTTTTATGAAAAGATCAGAATAAAAATTTCCCTTCTGACGAGAGTTTGGCTGATTAAACTTAAAATTAATTTGAATGAAAAAAAAAGTTTTGTGCTTAATTGGAATAGTTTTACTTGGAATAATATTGTTTTCTATTTATAGAAAACAATATGGATATATTAAAGATATAAAATCTAATTTACCAATAGAAGGCGTTTTAGTCAAAGATTTTATAAATCAAAAAAGATATACTGTTACAGATAAAAATGGTATGTTCTCGTTTTCAAATTGTAATGATTTATTAATTTCTAAAAAAGAATATAAATCAGATACTTTAAAAAAATATGGATGCAAACCTACAGGAAAATGCTTCAATGGACATGTTTTTTATATGACGCTTTTAGAACAAAAAAAAGATAAAAAATAGACAAACTAATGAGATATATAGAAACTATTTTTATAAAGTAATTAGTCATGAAACAAAATATTATACTCATTATACTATTCTCTACTGTTGGCGCGAGCGTCCCACTCGTGTAATATTTATTGTCTAGTCTAAAATGTATTGACAAATTTTATAATAGAATCATATAAACCAGCCATAGATTTTCTTGGTTGGTTTTTTAATTTTTGATCGTAAATTTTAAGTAATAAAATAGTCCTTTGGTTTTTCAACAGGAAGCATTTTTTTATTGTTTAATTCTAAAAGTGTATTCTCGATCATTTGCGACATCGCATCAAGAGCGAGATCATTTGGCTGTAACCCGAAGGGATCTTCGAGTTCGTCGGCAATGGCTTCAAGCGCTACAAAAGTGTAAGCAATAAATACAATAACAAATGGTGTAATCCAGCCCATTGTTTCGACAAAACCAAACGGAAGCATGAAACAATAAATATAAACTGTTCGGTGAAGTAAAACACTGTAAGTATAAGGAATTGGAGTACTTGCAATTCTTTCGCATCCGCCCACAATATCCGAAAGTTTGTTTAAATTTTCTTCAAAAGCCAATTGTGCCATGCTGTCAATTTTTCCTTCTGCTTTGGCATTTTTTACCCAAATTCCCAATTCTCTCAAAAGCACAATAGGTTTGTAATGTGCATTTTTTAGTTGTTCTGCTGTCTCTTTTGGAAGCAGACGGTCTAAATCATAATCGGGATTTGTATGTCTAAGCTGGTGTTTCAGACTGTAAACAAATGCCGTAAGAAGATTGATAAAATTGTCACGTTTTGCGTCGTATTCTTTGTCTTCTACAAGCGTAATGCTTTGGCGGGCAAGTGAACGTGTATCGTTAAGCAGGGCTCCCCAAAGTTTTCTTCCTTCCCAAAAACGATCATAACTTACATTGTTCCTAAAACCCAGGAAAATAGCAAGCGCAATTCCGAATAAAGTAAAAACCGCCGGATTAATATGTAGATTTTTTTCTATAAGAAACGGTTTGAAATACACGATCGAAAATGAAAATAAAAGCAGTAATAAAAGTCTTGGTAAAAGCTGCGGTAAAACAGAACCTCTCCATTCAAAGAGCATTTTAAACCACGTGTTTTTTTTCTTAATGATCATTTTTCAACACAGAATTAGGAGATAATATTGACTGAGAATTTAATGAAAACACATTAATACGCAGTGATTACAACAAAAGTAGAAAAAATAGAGGTTATTGAGTCTGTAAAAACGGATTGGTTTTAGAAATAATACAAGGAAAAATTATTGTTTTCGTTTTAATTTAAGAACACAGTTGTTTATTAATTTTAGGTCTTTGGTTTTCTCTGTCAAATTAACACCGTGAGTCATAAAATATTTTAATCCCGTTTTATCTCAAATTATTTTTATATTTATGCATTTTACCACTAGTTACAATGAAAACTCCAGAATTACCAATACCATCCAACGAACTAGAACGTTTAGCCGCTTTAAAACGTTACAATATACTAGATACGCTTCCTGACAATGCTTTTGACGATGCTACCAAACTAGTTTCTTATATATGCGGCGTGCCAATAGCGCATATTTCATTTATAGACGAAAGCAGGCAGTGGTTTAAATCTGAAATTGGAATTGGAATTTCTGAAGTGCCTCGTGAAATTTCTTTCTGCCGATATACCATTTTGGAATCAAAAATGGTTGAAATAAATGATACTTTTAAAAATGACAGGTTTAAAGACGATCCTAACGTAAGGGGAGGTTTTAATGTGAGATTTTATGCTGGTGTTCCTTTAACAACACCAGACGGTTATAATATTGGTACTTTGTGCGCTGTTGACCATGTTACGAAAGAATTAAATGAAGATCAGCGAAATGCACTTAGAATTGTTGCAAAACACGTAATCAGCCAGCTTGAACTTGGAACAAAGAACGTTCAGCTAGATGCACAGAAAAAAATTGCAGAAAGAGCCGTATTGGCAAAAGATAGTTTTCTGGCCAATATGAGTCATGAAATCAGAACGCCGTTAAATGCAATTATAGGTTTTACAGATCTGCTTGCGCAGACAAAACTTAATGCTGTGCAGCGAGATTATATAAACAGTGTGCAGATAGCAGGAGAAAATCTGCTTTTGATTGTGAATGATATTTTGGATTTGTCTAAAATGGAATCGGGTAATCTGACAATTGAAGCTGTGCCTTTCAATTTAAAAAACACCTTAAAACATGTTTATAATTTACTTAAAATAAAGGTTCCTAAAGAGGTTGAATTCAATCTTTTTCTTGATGCCGATATGCCGGAAATGGTTATTGGAGATGAAGGAAGATTAAACCAGATATTAGTTAATTTAATTGGTAATGCACTTAAGTTTACTCATGAAGGAGAGGTAACCGTTTCTGTAAAAATGATTGAAGAAACAGAAACCCATTATTCGCTTAAATTCTCGGTTAAAGATACCGGAATTGGAATTCCTCCCAAAAAACTTAAAACTATTTTTGAACGATTTACTCAGGCAGAAGACAGTACAACAAGAAAATTTGGAGGAACTGGTCTTGGCCTTAATATTGTAAAGCAGTTAATCGAACTGCAGAATGCCGAAATTAATGTAAAAAGCGAGCAGAATAAAGGTTCAGAATTTTTCTTTGTTATTAATTATAAGAAATCAGATAACACCGAAGAAACAATTGAAGAATTGACAGGTGAAAGTCTGGGGAAACTTAAAATACTGCTTTGTGAAGATAATGTTTTGAACCAAAAACTGGTAAAAAGCGTTATGCAGAATTTTGGTTTTGAACTAGATATTGCAGAAAATGGCGAAGAAGGAATCGAATTTTTATTAAAAAATGAATATGATTTGGTTTTGATGGATCTTCAAATGCCAATTAAAGACGGATATCAGACTACTGAATATATTCGAAACGAAATGAACTCAACCATTCCGATTATTGCAATGACCGCGCATTCGCTTATGGGCGAACAAGAACGATGCTATAATGTAGGAATGGATGGTTATGTGCCAAAACCTTTTAAACAGCCCGTACTTTTAGAAACCATAAAAACGGTGCTGAATCCAGATTATAAGCTTACACGAAAAAGAAGGGTAAATCTGTCTTTTATCAATGAAATGGCCTGCGGTGATTTAGGTTTTAGACAGGATATGATTAATCTTTTTATCGAAAAAATTCCTGCCGAAGAAGCTTTACTCGAAGAAGCATTTAAAAATAATGATTATCTTAAAGTAAAAAATTTAGCGCATAATATGAGATCCAGCATGGATATGTTTATGCTTGATGATCTTAGTAATTGTTTAGCTGTTATTGAAGAAGAAGCCAGAAACGAAAAATTTTCTAGTGAAGCTGCAGACAAGGCAGATATCTTTCATTGCGGTATAATTGAAGTAGTTAAATATTTAAAAGAGCTATGATAAAAGCGAAATAAATTTTAGCTTTACGTAAGTTTCTTGATTTTGCAAGATAAAGATTACCCCCAAAGACAAATTTTGAAACATGAGAATAATTTTAGCCGAAGATAATGATATCCTGCGCAAATCATTATCCTTTTTCTTAGAGTCTAAAGGATTTACAGTTGACCAGTTTTCTGATGGTAAAGACGCACTGGAAGCTATTAAAAATAATGGCTGCGATTTAATCCTTACAGACATAAATATGCCGGGCATAAGCGGAATGGAAATTACGCAGTATGTTAGGCAGACCCTAAATTCAGATATTCCTGTAATTATACTTACTTCTTCGGGAGTTGAACAGACAGAGCTTGATTCTTTTGACATAGGTGCAAATGAATTTATAGCAAAACCTATAAGTCCGGCCGTACTTTTGGTGAGAATTAATAAATTACTAAAAACACGTGTTTAATGAGATTTATATACTATTCAATTATCCTGTTGTTTATTTCTATTACTGCGGCAGGACAGGAAATTAATATTGATGAAACTCTGGCAAATGCAAGAAGTGAAGCAGAGAAAGGCAGTTATGATAAAGCATTATCATTAATTGATCCTTTACTTAAAAAATATACTGAAAATGAAGATATAAAAACTTTTGCAGGACGTGTATACAGCTGGAAAAAAGAATATAAAACAGCAATACAAACCTTATATCCAATGACAGACAGGATTAATCCTAATCCTGATGCTTTGCTGGCGATTATAAATGTGTATTATTGGACAGAAGATTTTGAAAAATGTATTTCGTACTGCGATCGATATTTGGTAACAGATCCTGATAATATTGATGTTTTAAAAATAAAAGTGACCTGCCTAGAAAAAATCGGAAGAGACAAAGAGGCACTGGAAATTATAGAAAAAGCATCGGTTAACGAAAACAGCACTCAGGCTTTTAAAGGAATCCGAACGCTTATTGGCCGTAAGACAAAAAATGCGGTTTCGGCTTCTTATTTAAATATTTCTACATCAAATCCGGGACAGGCGCCAATGCATTACGGTTATGTCGAATATGCGCATAAGTTTAGTAAATCAGCTCTTGTGGGGCGAGCAAATATCGGGCATATAGAAAATGATACTCAGGCATTGTTTGAAGCAGATTATTATCAGACTTTTTCAAAAAAAGATTATTTGTATGTGAATGCAGGTGTTTCAACCGGCGAAACGATATTTCCTGTGGCAAAAGTTGGTGCCGAATATTATTTTAGACCTCAAAAAAGATTTGATTATGCTTTAGGAGCCAGGTTTATGCATTTTGAGACAGATGATGTAACATTGCTGACCGGACAGATTTCGTATAAAATGGGTACTAATACAATTGCGTACAGACCGTATTATGATACCGGAAACGAGTTATTCTCTCATGTTTTAAGTTTTCAGCATACTAACGAAGAAAAAGAGCGTGTAGTGAGATTTGAACTTCAATATGGAAACGTACCTTATTTATACTTGTACAGCAATTTTACACAACCGCTAAAAGCCTATAGAGCAGGGGTGCAGTATCAGCACCGTTTTGGTGATTCATTTTTTGTACGTCCAATTTTTCTGTATGAATACGAAGAATATCTGCCAGGTGAATACAGAAACAGGTTTAATGCTCAGATAATTATCACGAAACGATTTTAAGATGACTGATTTATGGGAATTTTATAAGAGAGGAACATGGGTAGAGCCTTTTTTAACTTTGTCAATCTGCTTGTTTGTATTGACATCGTTATTCCTGTACCTTTTAATTATTAAAAGCCGAAATAAAAATATAATAAAAGCAAGACGTAAAATTGAATATGATGCCTTTATAGATAAACTGCTTTTTTCTGTAGTTTTTGAAGATATTTCTTTCTCAGATGTTTTAAAGAATAATGAGTATGTATTAATGTCTCAAAAAAAGTTTTTTAGAGAAGTTATTACAGAATCGGTTATAAATCTTCATAAAAATTATGATGGTATTTATGCAAAAAAATTAGAACAGTTTTACAAAGATTCTGAGCTTAAAAACGACTCATTTAAAAAACTGAAAAGTTTAAAATGGGATGTAAAGTGCAAAGGAATTACAGAACTTGCAGAAATGAATGTTTATCATGCTTTTGATCTTATTATAACCTTTTCCCGTGCGCGAAATAAAATTTTACAAATTACGGCAATAAATGCCTGTATTAAGCTGGCAGGAACAAAAGGAATTGTTCATCTTTCTGAACATACAAATCCTATTGACGACTGGACTCAGGTTAATATTATTCATGCCTTTAAAAAACATGATATAGGCGATACAAAAGGTATTGAACTTTTACTGGAATCACAAAATACTACAGTTGTTACACTTGGTTTAAAGCTTATAAAAGAGCTTAAATTGACTCAAAAACTTTCTTATGTTGAGCAATTAACAGAAAGGACTTCAAATACATTAATAAAGTATGAAGCTCAAAATGTTCTGCATACACTAACAGTTTAACAAGCATTGCTGATGACTTTTTTTAATCACGAAATAACAATCTTTACCCACATATATTTAATTCTCATATTGGCTTATGCGATATTGATTATGTCGTCTTATCTCATATTGGCTTATCTTTCCGGGAAGGAATTAAGAGGCTATCTAAAAAAGAATAGTTTTATAGATTATGATGTACTTCTAACAAGTGAATTTGCTCCTAAACTTTCCTTAATTGCACCTGCTTATAACGAAGGTTTTACTATTGAAGAAAATGTAAAATCGCTGCTTTCACTAAACTATAACCAATATGAAGTAATTGTTGTTAACGATGGAAGCAAGGACAATTCTATGGAGGTTTTAATTAATACCTATGATCTTGTCCTTACAGAACTTGCTTTTCATCAGCAGATTGAAACAAAAAAAATCAGAGGACTTTATGTTTCCAGAAATGCCGCTTTTAAAAAATTAATTGTAGTTGATAAAGAAAATGGAGGTAAAGCCGATGCTTTAAATGCCGGACTTAATATTGCACAAAATCCGTATGTTGTTTGTATTGATGTTGATTGTATTCTTGATAAAGATTCACTTCTAAAACTTGCAAAACCATTTCTGGAATCCAGTGGACAACGTATTATTGCAACGGGCGGTGTGGTGAGAATTGCAAACCAATGTATTATTAAAAACGGACGTTTGATAGAAGTAAATGTACCGGATCTTTTACTGCCAAGAATTCAGGTTTTAGAATATCTAAGAGCTTTTCTTTTGGGAAGAATGGCGTGGGGCAGACTCGATGGATTATTACTAATAAGCGGTGCGTTTGGTGCATTTGATAAAGAAATAGCATTGCTTGCAGGCGGTTACAGCACCAAAACAGTAGGAGAGGATATGGAACTTGTGGTAAGAATGCGCCGTTATATGCTCGAAAATAATTTGCCTTATTCTGTGCGATACATTCCAGATCCGCTTTGCTGGACCGAAGCTCCTGAAGATTTTAAAATATTTAAAAAACAGCGCAGCCGATGGATGAGAGGAACAATTGAAACATTAGATTTTCATAAAAAAATGTTCCTGAATCCAAAATATAAATTGCTGGGAATGCTGAGTATTCCGTATTGGACTTTATTTGAATTTCTGGCTCCTGGTATTGAGTTTATCGGACTTGTAATTACTATTGTATTTTTCATATTTGGACTGCTCAATTGGCATTTTTTCCTTCTGTTATTATTGTTTGTATACACTTTTGCTGTTTTCTTTTCGGTTATTGCTTTGTACAGCGAAGAACAAACGTATCATAAATACCCAAAACAAAGAGATTTTTTCAAGCTTTTACTAGCCGCTTTTATCGAGCCTTTTTATTTTCACCCTTTAACGGTTTATGCCGCTTTAATTGGTTATAAAGAAAAAGTAATGGGAACCAAAGGCTGGGGCGAAATGACTAGAAAAGGTTTTACAAAAAAAGAATAATTTTTACGGTTTTAAATTTTCCTTTAAATAAAAATCCCCTAGTTTCCAGGCATAGAAACTAGGGGAAATTAAAAAAAATAAAACACAATCTTTAGAACGAGTATCTCACACCAAGCTGTCCTTGGAATCGTGAAGCTAATTGATCTATAGTATAAGGTGCAGATGTAGGTTTTTGGAAAGTATAAGTAGGATCTCCAGTTGCAAGACCTCCTAAGTTTCCAGATTTTGTTAACCCAATACTGGCTGTTGAATTGTATGTATTTGGAACAAAATAACTTCTTCCCCAATCTTTATTAATCAGGTTTCCAATATTTGCCACGCTGAATGAAATTTGGAATGAACCTACTTTGTCAACTTTTATTTCGTCCATTAATTTCAAATCAGCCTGAATGTTCCAAGGCGTTGTATCACCATTTCTTTGAGTAAATGTTCCTCTTCGGCTTTTTAAGTAATCATTTCCATTAATAAAAGCTTCGTAATCTGCTACTTGCTGTGCAGCTGTTGCAGATGGAACTCCTGCATTATTTACCCCAATATATTTAGCCGCTTCTGCTGCATCTTTAAAGATATAAGCCAATCCTGCTGCTTGTCCTGTTCCTGCGATTGTTGAGTTAACAAATCCCCATGAAAAAGGATTTCCTGATTGTGCATTAAAATACACATTGGCAGAGAATGTATTGTTATCAGCTAATTTTACTGCATATCCTACATTAGAAACAATTCTGTGTTTGATGTTAAAATTAGAAGTTGCCAATTGAGGATCGTTAGGAGTTAAAGACTGATTCATCTGGAAGTTACTTTCCATCGAATTACGAATTCCGTTTGTTACGTCTTTTGAATCTCCGTAAGTATAAGCCACCATGAAATTAACTCCAAAATCGTATGTTTTTGAGATCATCTCAGTAATGCTGTATCTATATCCTTTGTTTGTATTTGAAAGTAAGTAAGCATTTGAAAATGCAGCATTAATATTAGCCGCATAAATTGGCATTTCGTGTTTTGTATCGTAAGAGAAATAAGTTGGATTATCTGTTTTATTTACCTGTTGAAATTCAAGATCACGAATTACTTTTGTATAAATAGCTTCGGTTGTAAACTTATATCCTGCAATAATTTTATCTATAGCAAGCGAATTTCTTAGTACAGCCGGCATTTTAAATTTATTGTCGATTAAGTCAGCTTGTACTTTTGGTGTTGCATCATGATATCCGTTTAATCCATTTGCAGATAAAGGATCACCAGCCGCTGCAACCTGTGCAGCAGTTAGGTTGTTTTTGTCGTAACTTCCATAACCTACACCATCATTATAATAAGCATATCCTAACCATGCAAACGGAACTCGGCCTGTAAAAACTCCAGATCCACCTCTTAAAACAAGCGTTTTGTCTTCGTCTACATTATAAGTAAATCCAATTCTTGGAGAAACTAAAGCAGTGCTGAAAAAGTTGTTTTTTATCTGGCTTAATGGCGTATAGCTGTAAGTTGTGCCATAGTTTGGATCAGCAGGAGAATTTTGAACCTGTGTGCTTAATTTTGGTTTATTAGGCAGATCAGTATAATCAATTCTAACACCCGGAGTAACTTTTAATTTGTTTCCAATTCTAATTTCATCCTGAACATAAACGCTGTATAGATTTACTTTGAATTTTGCATAAGGATTATTAAAGATTTCATCTCTTGTAGAACCATCAAAAGGATAAGTACCACGAACACGAGAAGGCAGTTTATTGTAAAAATCAGCTAATGATTTATAAGAAACCCTTCCGTTTAAAGCATTTACAAATCCGTAATTAATATCGTAGAATTCGTTGTGCGTACCAAACAATAAAGTATGATTTCCAGTTTTATAAGTAAGGTTGTCTGTAATCTCAGCAGTATTTTGTTTCATGTTGAAAACAGTAGCTTCACGATCGTTTCCTAAAAAGATAGTACCGCCGTTGTAACCAATTTCTACCTGAGGAAACATTACATTATTTGATTTTGGATCACGGTAATCTTTAATAGCCGAATAACTTGCTATAAAAGAGTTAGACCATTGGCTGTTAAAGTGGCTCTTTAATTCTAAAACCGTACTGATTGACTGGTTTTTCTGTGTAAAATCCATGTCTGAGAATCGGAAGTTTGCCGCATCGCGCTCTAAGTTTGTAGCCTGAGAAACTACTGTATTGTTTCGTAATGAGATGGAGTGTTTTTCGTTAATTTTCCAGTCTAGTTTGTTGAAAAATTTACGGCTCATTGCAAAATTGTTGTATGAATTGTAAGTTCCCGGATCAAAACCATAGTTCGTTTTAACAAAGTTCGAAATCTGATCTGCAGTAGCATTATCAACCAATGAAGTTAATTTTCCGTTTGCATCAGTTTGTCCGGCATTGTAGAAAATAGGATCTGTTCTTTCAGCATATTCCATATTTGTAAAGAAAAACAATTTGTCTTTTACAATAGGAAGTCCCAATCTGAAACCAATTTGGTAATCACCAAAAGATTTTGGCATTTTAGAACCGTCTCCGGCATTGTTTGGACCTGTAATAGAAGCATTTCTTCCGTAGCTGTAAATAGATCCGCTTACAGTATTTGTTCCGCTTCGGGTAACAGCATTAACACTTCCTCCTAAAAAGTTTCCTAATTTAATATCATAAGGAGCAATGTAAACCTGAATATCCTGTATTGCATCTAAACTTATTGAGTTAGATCGTGTACTGCTTCCAGGCATTCCTGATGTTCCGGACTGTCCTCCTAATGATGGACTGAAACCAATAGCATCATTATTTATAGAACCGTCGATTGTAACGTTGTTGTATCTAAAATTGGTTCCGGCAAAAGAGTTATTAGAACTTTGAGGAACTAATTTCGTAACGTCCTGAATTCCTCTGTTTATTAACGGAAGGCCATTTACCTGTTTTTCGTTGATATTGGTTCCGTTATTTTTAGAAGAAGGTTTAGAGCTTGTTATTACAACTTCTTCTAATATAGTATTATCAACTTTGCTTAGTACTATTGTAGGCAGATCATTGTCGCCAAGTGCTAAATGAATCTGAGAGTTAGTGTAATCTTTGGTGTCTTTACTTTTTATTTCTAATTCGTAAGGTCCGCCGGCATTTAAATTTTCAAAGCTGAATCTTCCTTGCTTATTCGTTACAGCTCTATAAACTGCGTTAGTAGGAATATGAGTCAAGGTTACTTCAGCATCTGCAAGAGGACTTGTACCATCATTAACTTTAGCAGATAAAGATGACGTTGTAATTTGAGCAAAAATGTTCCCGATGGTAAGGAGCATTAAAGCTGAAAAAAAGAGTTTTAGTTTTGTCATATTTTTTAGTTTTTATTTGACAAAGAAACTCAGTTTGTTTCGATCAGATTTAATGCTTTTGTTAACTTAAAATGATATAACTATTTATTGTTAACTTAAAATTATCAGCGTGTTATTATTGTGAAATCATTTTATCGCTTTAAAATCAATGCTTTGTGTAAATGTTTAAAAATAAATAGATTAGACTTATATTTAAAGTAGATTAGAAAAAGATTAGAGTGTTAAGTGAATGTTACCGATGAGAAAAATCGAAATTCTAAAGTAATAATCTATTAAGAATTTTTCACACAGATTTAAGTGATATAGCTGATTTTTTTTGTCTAATTAAATCTCCTAAATAGTGAGAATTAATTAAAATTCCGCAGGAATGATTTATATTGTAGCGACGGACTTTAATCCGTCGAAAATTGGGGCGTATTTTAGAGAGTTCCCATCGGAACGATTCATATTGTTGATTATTTATTACAGCGAAACCGGATTAAAATTTAGCTTTATAAAAATGGGCCGAACCTACGGTTCTTTGATTCGTGATCTTCCTTGATTGACCGGATTGAAATCCGGCCCTACAATATGGATTGAGCCCATGGCTCTTTATGTTACTTTGTATGAATATCTAATAATTAATTCTTTCAAGGAAATAATAAAGAAAAAGTAGTTCCTTTTTCGAGTTCAGAATCTACTTCTAATTCAATATTATGAAGTTTAAGAATCTGCATGGTAATAAAAAGTCCTAATCCCTGACCTTTAATATGGCGGGTGCGATCGCTCCTAAAAAACAGTTCAAAAATTGATTCCTGATCACTTTTAGAAATTCCGGCTCCCTGATCTATAATTTTTATTAAAAGCTTACCTTCTTCTGAATAAACCAAAACTTCAACTTTTTCAGGAAATGAGAATTTAATCGCATTATCTATAATGTTATAAAGAGCTGTAAAAAGCATATGTTTATTGGCATAAACAGAAAGCAGATTTTCCTGATCTGCAATAGCGTCGAGATTTACAGACACTTTTGATTCAGGATATTCAATTGCCTTTTTTTCTAATACATTCCATAAAATTTCATCTATTCTTACCAATTCCATTTGTTCTGGTTCAGAAATCTGTAATCCGGATAAAATCAAAAGTCCGTCTAATATAGATTTAAGATGAAAAGTATCTTTTCTGAGCGATTTTAGAACTTCTTCATATTGCTCGTTAGTTCTGGGCTGCTGCAACGATACATCAATATCACCAATAATAATGGTAAGCGGTGTTTTTAGTTCGTGCGATGCATTTTTTAGAAAATTCTTTTGTATTGTTACCCCGTTTTCAAGACGTTCTAATAAATAATTAAAAGTGGTTATAAGTTCTTTTATTTCATCTTTTCCGCTTACTGTGGGCATTTCGAGTCTCGAATGCAGGTTTTCTGTTGTAATGGTGTTTACTTTTGCAATAACATCTTCAAAAGGCCTGAAAGTTTGTCTTGCCAAAAATCTGCCTAAAAGAAAATTCAACGGAATGGCCAGCAGATAAAACCCAATAAACATTAAACCCAATACATCAAATTGACGGTCACCAACAGTATCAATTCCAGATACTACAATAATAAAATCACCCTGGTTATCCTTATAATATAAACCTGTAAATTGTCTGTCTTCTTTTATGAAATGCAATATTCTGTTTTTAGAAATTGCTTTTAATTCTTTGTCAGTCAGTGTAATATCAATATCGTCTTTCAAATACAATTCTTTGGTTTTTGCATTGTATATCCTGATCGTCTGATTGGTGATTTTTTTATATTGAATTTCTATTCTTTGGTAACGGGAACTGTCAACTTTTGTAATTTCATCTTTTTCAAAATAAAAAAAAGCAGTTATTAAGGCACTGTCTTCGAGTCTTTCAAAATAAAGATCCTGTCTGTGTTTTTTAAAAAGCAAAAAAGAACCAGCCAGAACGAGTCCAACAGTAAAAGCAAATAACAGCGTAGAATTTACAGAAAGTTTGTTTTTAAGATTCATGTGTTTTTTTCTTAAGCATATATCCGGTTCCTTTTACTGTATGGATCAAAGGTTCAGAAAAGTTTTTATCGACTTTGTTTCTTAAGTAATTTATATAAACATCAACCGTATTTGAGTTCATGTCAAGTTCAAGATTCCAGACAGCTTCTGCAATTGCAATTCTCGAAAGTGCTTTTTCGCGGTTTTTCATAAAGAAAATTAAAAGCTTAAGTTCTCTGGACGAAAGATTAAGTTCTTTTCCGTCTCTTGAAGCACTTTGTTCTTTCATATTGATTTCGATTCCCGCATAAGACTGAAAATCTAAAATTCCGGAGCTGAATTCGGCACGGCGAAGCTGCGCATTTATTCTCGCCAAAAGTTCTTCAAACAAAAAAGGTTTAGCCAAATAATCATCTGCGCCGGATTGTAAACCTTTTACCTTTTCGTGAGGTGTATCAAGCGCGCTTAAGATAAGAATGGGAACGATTATTTTTCTGTTTCTTAAAATCTCACAAACTTCAAAACCAGTAATATCAGGAAGCATAATATCGAGAATGATAATATCAAAATCATTTTCCATGACTTCGTTTACAGCTTCATATCCTTTTGAAACGGTTTTTACCTGATATAGGTTTTCTTCAAGACCTCTTAAAATAAAAGATGCAACACGCGGATCATCTTCTACTAATAATACTTTGTTCATTGCAAATGAGAAATTAATGTGATAAAAGTAATTAAAAGATGTAGTATTCCCCGAAAAAAAACAGGAAAGAATAAGAGTTTTAATGAGTTGTTTTGTTGTAAGTAAAATATTCTAAATTGTTTTCTATATTTGAAATGTTATTTCTGTAAAATTTATTTAAAGTCTCAATTTAATTCTAATCTGTTATATGAAGATATTCTTTTTAAAAACGACTTTGTTTTTAATGTTCTTAACTCTTTTTTCTTGTGAAACTAAAAAGCAAAAAGCCGAACCTAAGGCTTATAAAGCTGGAGTGATTTTGTCTTTTGATGATGCTTATGTCGATGAATGGGCAGAAGCGGATGCTGCTTTAAAAAAATACGGATGGAAAGCAACTTTTAATGTATGCCGAATAGATTCTATAGGAGCGCCCGAAATAAAAAAACTTCTTCAAATGCAGAAAGAAGGCCATGAAATTGCCGGACATGGTTATCACCATTATAATGCTTTGAAATTTGTAAAGCAAAACGGAATCGATGCTTATATGAAACAGGAAATAGATCCTATGATTGTTTCTATGAAAAAGAAATCGTTTAAAGTTACTTCGTTTGCTTATCCGTATGGCGAAAGATCGGATGAATTAGATAAAGCTTTGTCAAAAAAGTTTAAAATTATAAGAGGAAGAGCTTTTGGAGGTGAAGCTCCGGAAAAGCAGGACAGCTATTTTAATAATTCAAAAATCGTATTTGCTTTTGATATCGATAACAGTCACATTCATTTTAGCATTCCGTATGTTTTAGAACTGCTGGATTATGCTAAAAAGAACAATAAAATACTGCTTTTATGCGGTCATAAACCTGTAAGAAACGTGACTGAAAATTATCAGACTAAGATTGAAACTTTAGAATTTATATGTAAATACATGAAAGAGAACAATCTTAAATTTTACACTTTATCAGATTTAGATAATCTGCTTCCTGAAAATTAGTTCAAAAAATAAGAGCCTTTAATTTGAGATATAAATTAAAGGCTCTTTTGATAACAATTTTTTTAACATTATAAGAATATCCTAAACCATAAAAAAAACAGGCTATTTTTAATCTTAGAAAACAGAATAATTATGACTACAACCGAATTTTTCACACGACTGGTAATTGCCTTATTTGCCGGATTGATTATAGGATTTGAAAGACAATGGCATCATAAAGAAACGGGTTTAAAAACCAATATGCTTGTAGCAACCGGAGCCGCTGCTTTTGTTTTATTGTCTATAAAAGTGGCAGCAAATGCCCCAAATATCGATGTTACCCGTATCACGGCTCAGGTTGTTATGGGAGTTGGTTTTTTGGGTGCCGGTGTTATATTTAGAGAAGGTTCAAATGTACACGGATTAAATTCGGCGGCAACAATATGGTGCAGTGCGGCAATTGGCTGTATTTCTGCTTCTGGTTATTTTATTGAAGCTTTAATTTGTACATTTTTGGTAATTATTGTCAATACAGTTTTAGAACCTGTAGAAAAGTGGATGAGGAATAGGAAGTGAATTGACAATTGATAATTCACAATTATTAATTGTCAATTTTTAATTATTAATTTTTGTTTTCAGCCTTCTGTGTAGGGATCATTCCATAATGAATTTGGTTTTAGATAGACTTTATTCTCCTGAAAATCCAATATAGTATTGAATCTTTTTAGGAATTCGCTTCCTAAAATATGAGTTTTGAATTGTGCTGGATTGCTTGTTGCAAGCAGCTGAACCGGCACATCATTCAAACATAAATTTCCCAAAAACAATTTTTCATTCTTTACAGTCAAAACCGGAATTTCTTCACCTTGTCCGTTTTTTAAAATTGTTTTTTTTAAAACAGGCAGAATTTCTTTTGGATATTGCTGTTCCTTTATTAACTGCTGATCAAGCATCGCGGTACGCTGATAACCATTATCAAAAAGAAAACGCCCTTTATAAGCTTTATCTTTTATTTGCAGTGAACCCTGAATACAAAACAAAGTATGCGTAAACTCCATATCCAGTTTTGTGTAACTTTTGTCTCGTTTAGGCAGTTTCGAATGTATTATAAAAAGCTTTTTATCGTAATCAATTTCTACAATTTTACCATCAAATAAATTCCACCCAAAACGACCTGTAGTGCCTTGTCCTGATAGTTCAACAGGGAAAATCTGCTGTTCTCTCCAGATTTGGTTTCCAAGCTTAAAACTATGCCCGTTTAGACTCTTAAGTTGTAATTGTTTCAATATTTCATTTGTTAAAAGAAAATCAGTTGTTCCAGAATCGAATTTTAAATCAAGCGTTTCTTTATCATCTAATGTGACTTTAAAAATAATATTGTTATACTCCGAAAGCGCAAAAGGAATTGTATCGTGTATTTCCGGTTTCAGCTTTGAGAAATCTTTCAGAGCCGGACATTCAATGCGCGTATAGCAACTGTCTTTTTCATTTAGCAGAACTACAAAATCAGATTTTTTTCCCGGTTTTAGTTTTACGGTTAAAGAATCCTGATTGGTGTAAAAAGTAACGGTTTTTCCTTTCGGACTTTTGTTTGTTACATACAAATCAGGTTTTGTTTTGGGATCTAAGTTCCATTTTGTTTTTTCTTCATTTCCTTCTTTTATGTAACAGGTTTTAGATGAAGCTTTAATAGCAGGAATTTTTATTTGAGACTGACAAATCGTTACAAATCCCAGTATAAAAATAAGAGATATCTTCATAGTGTATAATTTCAATTTTTCTAAAAATCTATAGATGAAAATTAATCAATTTCAATTAAATAATATACTTTCGGCGAATTTTATAAGATATTTGGTTTTGCGTAAAAACACTTATTTTTTTGTTGTATGTATTTTATAATCAATTATAAAGCTTTTGGAAAAAGGAGAGGACTAGTTTAGTTTTTCAGTAGTTTCCAATCGTAAACAATGCTCAGTTCCTAAATAAAGCGGGTTACCGTGTTTTTCAGACCAAAAGCCGTCCAGAACATCTTTGGTAATGCATCTGTAAACCGCAACACCTTTATAGGTTTTATTATCGTCTCCTTTATAATTGAAATTTATAACCAGAATATTGTCTTTAAAGAAACCGTGTCCTTTTGTATCTGCGAATTGTTAATAATCCATTTGGCAATTATTCTATTGTTTTTGTCAAGCGACAAACTCAAAATTCCTTTATATGTTATTTGATTGCTTTCGTCCTGATTACTTCCGGAAATGGAAAAATTGCCAGCTAAATCCTGTATTGTCATTTACTTTTTTGATGTAGAAAATTAATTTACTGTTTAGTGATAATTTTGTTGGATACTATATAAAATATCAGTCAAACAGTACCATGCAAAAGTAAAGAATCTAATATTGATTTTAATAAAACAGTACGTTTTTTAGCTGCAGTAGATCTTAAAGTAAATTGGTATAAATGATTTTAAATCCGAATATAATGCATATTGCAGATGAAAGTATAATTAATGCATATTGGAGTTTTTGAGATTTAAGAATGCTTTTGGTAAATGGAATACTAAACAATCCTGATGCGATAAACATTCCAATTATTGATCCCACTCCAAAAATCAAAATATAAAGCAGACCTTCCAATGGTGTTTTCATTTGCGAAATAACCAAAATAACCAATGAACCGCTTCCTGCCAAACCATGTACCAATCCTACGCCAAATGCCGTTTTATAATTGGTTGATCCGTCATAATGAGCATGTTTAAAAGAGGCAATAGGATGCGAATGAAAATAAGTATGAGCATGCATGTGTGTATGCGTGACTCCGTTGCTGTGCGTATGTTCATGACTATGATAATACGTATGCGAATGCCTTTTTTTGTATAATAATTTAAACAAACGAATTATTCCTAAAACAATCAGCATTAAACCAACAACCGCTTCAAGATAGCTGAATACATTTTCGCTTATCGAAATTTTAAAACCAATCATAATAACGCCCACAATAAAAATAGTGGCAGTATGACCAACGCCCCAAAACATTCCGTCTTTTAAAGCATCTTTAATTTTAGTTCTATTTGTAACAAGATTGTTTACTGCCAGTAAATGATCAGCCTCAAAAGCATGTTCAAGTCCGGCGTAAACGGTAATAAGTAATCCAATCATTTTAAGTTTTATAGATAGTTGAAATAAGCGGCACAAGCACCTTCAGACGAAACCATTGGCGCTCCTAACGGAAAAGAAGGTTTGCATTTTTTTCCGAATTCAGGACATTCGTTTGGTCTTTTATTTCCCGTCAGGATTTGGCCTGCAATACACAAATTATCCGTTTTGCTATTCGTTGTTTCAATAGAAAATTTGATGTTCGCATCATACATTTTATAATTTTCTCTCAATACAAGTCCGCTGTTTTCAATTTTACCAATGCCTCGCCATTCCTGAGTTCCAATAGTAAAAATGGTATTTACGACTTCTTTTGCTCTCAGGTTTCCTTCTTCTTTTACCAATCTTGTATATTGATTTTCTACTTCATGTTTTCCTTGTTCCAATTGCAAAACGGTATGATAAATCGCCTGCACCATATCAGCAGGTTCAAAACCGGAAACGACGATTGGTATTTTGTATTTTTCGGCAATAGGATAATATTCTTCCAGACCTACAATTGTACAGACATGCCCCGCACCTAAAAAAGCATTTATGGTGCAGAATTTATCTGATAAAATAGCTTCCATTGCAGGCGGAACTAAAACATGAGAAACCAATAAACTAAAATTGGTTAAACCCAGTTTTTGGGCATGAAGAACGGCCAGCGCATTGCTGGGCGCAGTAGTTTCAAAACCAACAGCAAAAAATACAATTTCCTTATCCAGATTTTTAGCCGCAATATTTACAGCTTCTAAAGGAGAATATAAAATGCGTAAATCACCGCCTTCAGCTTTGGCCTGCAATAGACTTTTTGATGAACCGGGAACCCGAATCATATCTCCAAAAGAACACAGAACGACACCTTGTTTCATTAATTCAATTGCTTTATTGATTAACGAAACAGGCGTAACACAAACCGGACAACCCGGCCCGTGTATCATCCTAATGTTTTTTGGCAATAAATCCAGCAGACCGTTTTTGACTAATGAATGCGTCTGACCACCGCAAATTTCCATGATATTCCATGGTTTTGTGGTTATTTTATGGATTTCACTTATGTAGTGTTTAACCAGTTCCGGATTTCGATATTCAGACAGGTATTTCATTTTAAACGATATTTAAAAGTTCTATAATGAATACTAAAGTAGAGTTGGGCTGAATGATCGGCGGCGCTCCCATTTCGGCGTAAGCCAAATCATGCGGGATATAAATTTTCCAGCGCGAACCTTCGGGCATTAACTGCAGTGCTTCCTGCCAGCCTTTTATGGTCTGCAATACTCTCATTTTTTGAGGGCCTGTATCTTTGGTTGAATCAAAGACATCTTTATTTATCAAATAACCTTCATAAATTACATTTACGGTATCAGTTATTTTTGGTTTTCTGCCGTTTCCTTCGGTTAAAACTTCATATTGCAAACCGCTTGACAATACAGTAATACCTTCTTTTGAGGCATTTTTAGCCAGAAAAGCAGTTCCTATTTCGGCATTTTTAACTTTTAATTCTTCCTGCAGCAATGCCACATAATTGTTGAAAATATCAATAGAGCGTTTTGGCGAAATTTTTTCTCCGGATTTATCAAAAACTGATTTCATTCCGTCTACATAATCTTCATATTTTATTTCTTCAAATCCAATATCTTTCAGACTTAGAGCCATTACAACTCCAGCTGAATACGAAATTTTATCTTTTTCTTCGGTTTTACCAATGTGTCCTAATAGTTCTAAAATGTCCATAATTTATTTTTTTAGATGTAAATAATAATTGAGTTGTCCAAATGAAATATTTTCATCATTTGGAGAAAGTGTTTCATGAAAATGCAATTTGTAATTTGGCTGTAAATGATCTATAATTAAATCAACCAGAACAGAGTTTTGAAAAACGCCTCCGCTGAAAGCAATTTCTTTTGATTTTGAAAACAAAGCTGTTTTTTCAATGCACTTCACTAAAGTGTGATGAAAGTTTAAAGCAATAACATTACAGTCAATATTGTTTTGAAAAGCTTTAACGATCTGCACCAGCAGTTTTTTTGACGGGATTATATTCGTTATGTTTTCATCCTTTAAATAATCCTTTAGTTTTACGTTTGATTTGTAAAAAGCCTTTTGTGCCAGATTTTCTAAAAACATACCCGTTTGACCTTCAAAAGAAATGTTTCCTTTAAAACCCAATGTAAAAGCAACAGCATCAAATAATCTTCCTATCGAAGAAGTTTTTATAACACTGTTTTCAATAAGTTTACTGTAAACTGTTAATTCGTTTTTATTGAAAAAAGACTGAAAATAATCATCATTTTGACTGATAGAAAGCGCCGACATTTTTGGATTTAACGCCATTTTATCTCCTAAAATCCAGGGGAAATATTCTAAATGCCCTATTCGGGTAATTTCGTCGCGATTGTATTTAAAAAATTCTCCGCCATAAATTTCGTTTTCATTTCCAAATCCAGAACCGTCCCAAATAACGCCTAGAATTTTAGACTTTTTCCAAAGCTTTTTTTCTCCCAAAATCGCTGCAAAATGCGCTTCGTGATGCTGAACTTTTATAGTTTTCAGTAAAGGATTTTCTTTTAAAAAATCAGAAACAATTTTATTGTTATCGTAACTCGGATGCTGATCGTAAACTATTGTCTGCGGAACGAAATCAAAAAAATGCTGATAGTTTTGTATTCTATTTTCAAACCTTTTATACGTATCATAATTCAAGACATTTCCAATATATTCACTTTGATATATTTGCTGGTTTGAAATGGTAATTGTGTTTTTTAATGCTGCTCCTAAACAGAGTATTTTGTCTGAAGTATTATTCAGATGAAAATTATCAATATTTGGCGCCAGACCTCTCGCACGGCGCAAAACAATTTTTTGTTTGTTTTTTCTCGAAAACCGAATTACCGAGTCATCTTGTGAGTTTTGAATTTCAAGATTGTGATGCAGATAATAATCTGCAATGGAGTTTAAGGATTGAACGGCTTCATTTTGATTAAAAAAAAGGGGAGAACCATTAAAATTACCGCTCGTTGCAACTAATGGTTTCTGAAACAAATTAGAAATTAAATGCAATATTCCTGAATTGGGAAGCATTGCTCCAATAGTTTTCATATTGGGAGCTATTTCATTTACAGCTAATTTTTTTTGATTTTTTATGGGTAAAATTACAATAGGCGCCTGTGTCGATTTTAAAAGTTTCTTTTCTGTTTTATCATGTAATAAATGCTTTTTAATTTGTTTAAAATCAGAGAATAATACAGCAAAAGGTTTTGCTGAACGTCTTTTTCTATTTCGTAATTCCTGAACAGTTTGATTATTTGAACCATCGCAAAGCAGTAAATAACCTGAGGTATTTTTTACGGCAATTATTTGTCCCTGATTTAATTTCTCTGAAATAGATTCGAAAATTTCTTTGTTTGTTCCAGAAATAAGAGTTCCATTATTATCTGTAAATACAATCTGAATACCGCATTCAGGACATGAATTGGTCTGCGAATGAAAACGTATATCGTTTGGATTGAGGTATTCTTCCAGACAAGTTTGGCACATTTTGAATGGGCTCATACTTGTATTTTCTCTTTCAAAAGGAAATTTTTCAGCAATGGCATATCTGGGTCCGCATGACGTACAACTTGTAAACGGATAATAAAAGCGTCGGTTTTGCGGATCCAGAATTTCTTCTTTACAGTTTTTACATATAGCAAAATCGGGTGTCAAAGGCGCGTTGATCGAAATGCCTTTTTCTGTTGGTTTTATAAAAAAGAGGTCAAATCTTTCTTCCGTTTCAATTTCTGAAACCTGAATAGTATTAATTATCGCTTTTTTTGGATGTCTTTTTTTTAGTTGGGCTACAAATTCTCTTATTGTTTTTTCTTCTTCCTGCACAATTACAACAACACCAAATTCATTATTAGAAACAAAGCCTTTCAGGTTAAACTGAATGGCAGTATTGTATACAAAAGGCCGAAAACCAACACCTTGTACAATGCCTGAAATTGTTATTTGAAATGTTGGTGTCAAGAAAAGAGGGTATTAAATTTTTATTTTTTCTATCTGCTGTATAATTTCAGCCGTTACTTTTTCTATCGCAGCTTCTACTTTAGGTGAAAGCTGCATGCACATGGGATCCATTTTTAAAATGGTAATGGTGTACAAATAGATTTCGGGCATGGTATCTGTTATAGACAGGATTTCGACCATATCTTTAAGTCCAAAATTGTGTCCGCTCAGTGAAATAGGGAAGTCTTCTGAGAAACGCGGTTTCAAAAGCGAAATAGTTCCTTCTTCCTTGCCATCCATTGTAGCATCTACAATTATTACTTTTTGGTGACTTTCTATGTAAGGAATTAACGTAAAACCGCCAGTTCCGCCATCGATAAAAGATATGCCTTCCGGAAATTGGGCTTTATCAATTCGGTTTATAAAATGCACTCCAACACCTTCGTCTCCCATCAAATAATTTCCTATTCCGAGTACCAAAATGGTATTTCCATCAGAATGGAATTCGTCTATTTTTCTAATGCTGACTGCTGTTTCCATATTTTTTTTAGCTTAAATCTTCTGCCTGTGCTGTATTTTGATTTGTTATTTCAGTTTCAACAAGTTCATCTTCTTTTTTCACTCTTTCGGTTCGAACAAATTTATAACCGCTTACCATTGCCGATGTTTCTCCTAAACCTTCCAGCCAGTCATGAAAGAAAACCAGATAAATATGAACTATTGCAAACAAAATAAAAGTCCATGTTGTAAAATGATGTATCGCTCTGACGTTTAAATCTCCTCCAGCCGCGTTTACTACCCAGCCGAACATTTTAGGAAAAAACCAGGTCGAAGTAGGGGCATACATGGCAAATCCTGTTGCAATCATGATGAGTGCCATAAAAAACATAACGAGATAAGAGGCTGCCGCTACGCTGTTGTGACCTACAGCACCTGTTGGAGAGCCGTGTGTTTCTTCATTTTGAAGAAAAATATCATATTTAATAACATGCCACATTCTTTTAAAACCTTCTTTTTTAAAAGGGAAAAAGACACGCCAGTTGGCATATTTATTTCCTTTAAAAGCAAAATAAACTCTCAAAATCATGACTGTAACCAATAAGTAAGCACACATAAAATGAATCTCCCGAATGTATCCAAACCAAAATTGGTTTGAAGCTTCTTTGGTAGAAATGATTCCCGGCGGATTCCCAATAATAAATCCTGTAGCGACAAGTCCTGTAATAGCCCAGGCATTTACCCAATGAAAAATTCGTACGGGTAACTGCCAGATATAAGCTCTTTTGTAATCGTTAGTTTTTGTTGGCATACTGTTCAGTTTAAATTAAACGGTGCAGATAGTTATGTCATTTACTTCTTTAATGATATCGCCATTTTCGTCGTACAAATGCACGGCACAGGCAATGCAGGGATCAAAGGAATGTATGGTTCTAATAATTTCAAGAGGCAGTTCTGGATTTGCAATTGGCGTATTTAATAAAGTACTTTCATAAGGAGATCGCTGTCCTTTTGGATCTTTTGGAGAAGCATTCCACGTTGACGGCACGACCTGCTGATAATTAGCAACTTTAGCATCTTTTATTACAATCCAGTGGCTCAAAGCGCCTCGCGGTGCTTCTACCAATCCAACTCCCTGAGATTCTTTCGGCCAGGTATTGGTTTCCCATTTTTCCATATTGGCCATTTTAGTATCGCCGTTTTTGATGTTTTTAATTAAATCATCAAAAAACTCCAGATTCCAATTGGCTACTAATTGCGATTCTAAGGCTCTTGCAGCAGTTCTTCCTAAAGTCGAGAATAAAGCAGCGGCAGGAATCTGCAGTTTTGATAAAGCACCGTCTACGATATCTTTAAATTCTTCTCTCCCAGATGCATAACCAACCAGCATTCTTGCAAGCGGACCGACTTCCATAGCGTGGCCTTTCCATCTTGGTGTTTTAATGAAACTGTATTTTTCGTCAACATTTAAATGAGTGTAAGGCGGTTTTGGCCCCGTATAATTTATTTTTGTTTCTCCAGACCACGGCTGTCTTCCTGAATTTCCGTCTCCTTCATAATCATACCAGGAATTGTTTACATATTCTTCTACCGTTTTTAAATCTCTTAAATCTAAATCATGAACTTTTGTCAAGTCTTTGTTTAAAATAACTCCCGCTGGAAATTTAAAAGTATCATTGTTGGTATTATTATGACCCTGTGTTGGAAAATCGCCAAAAGTCATAAAGTTATGAAAGCCTCCAATAGCGCCCCAGTCTTTATAATAACCAGCAATAGCAAGTACATCCGGAAGGTAAACTTGTTCTACAAAACGTTTTCCTTCTTCCAGCAGCTGTCTCACAAAAGCAAGTCTTTCTGCATTTAAACCGCTTGCATCATCAAGATTAATAGAACACGCCATACCGCCCACTAAAAAGTTTGGATGCGGATTTTTACCTCCAAAAATGGCATGTACTTTTACAATTTCCTTTTGCCATTCCAGAGCTTCAAGGTAATGGGCTGTAGCCATTAAATTGGCTTCGGGAGGTAATTTCATCTGCGGATGTCCCCAATAACCATTGGCAAAAATTCCTAACTGACCGCTGGCAACAAACTTTTTTAATCGTTTTTGTAAATCTGAAAAATAACCCGGCGAACTTTTTGGCCAATTTGAAATGGACTGTGCCAATTGTGAAGTTTTTACAGGATCTGCATTTAAACCGCTCAAAACATCTACCCAGTCAAAAGCATGCAAATGATAAAAATGCACTACGTGATCGTGTAAATACAAAGCACCCAGCATAATATTTCTGACTATTTCTGCATTTGGAGGAACGACAATTCCAAGTGCATCTTCAACCGCCCTTACAGATGCTGTAGCATGAGTCGAAGTACAAACACCACAAGTTCTTTGTACAAACGCCCAGACATCTTTAGGGTTTCTGTCTTTTACAATATTCTCCAGACCTCTTACCATTGTTGAAGATAAGAAGGCTTCTTTTATAGTGCCGTCTGAGATTTCTACTTCGGCTCTTAAATGTCCTTCTATTCTTGTAATTGGGTCTACAACTATTCTCTCTGCCATTTTATTTCTATATAGGTTATAAATCCTCTAAGTGTTTTTCGTTTTCAGTTCCCTGACTAATTCTCTGATTTAATTCTTTTCTTTTAGATACATTCGAAAGAATCGCGTGAGCTCCAATTCCTGCGGCAACACCACCAAGAGCAACTTTGCCCAGTAAATCGGCGTTGGCCTCGATGCTTCCTGCATTTATAGAAGTATCTCTTGAGTAAAAGCTTCCAGCATCCCAAAAATCTTTGGCACTGCAGCCAATACATCCATGTCCGGATTGAATAGGATAACTCACACCGCCGTTCCATTTCATATTACCGCATGCATTGTAAGTACTTGGCCCTTTACAGCCCACTTTGTATAGGCAGTATCCTTTTTTAGCATTTTCGTCATCAAAGTTTTCAGCAAATAATCCTGCATCAAAATAAGGTCTGCGATAACAGCTGTCGTGAACTCTTTTAGAATAAAAAGCTTTTGGACGACCAGAACTGTCTAATTCAGGCAGTTTTCCAAATGCGACAACGTGTACAATAATTCCGGCCATAACTTCACCAATTGGCGGACAGCCCGGAACATTTATAATAGGTTTATCGGTAATAATTTTATTGATAGGAACAGCTCCTGTAGGATTTGGTTTTGCAGCCTGCACACAGCCTGTTGTTGCACAGCTTCCCCAGGCAATAATAGCTTTTGCTCCTGCAGCAGATTCTTTTAGAATATCAATAGCACTTCTTCCGCCTATACAGCAGTAATTTCCGTCAGCTCCCATAGGTACAGAACCTTCAACACAAAGAATGTATTCTCCTTTGTATTTGTCCATAGTTGCTTTTTTCGCAGCTTCGGCCTGATGACCAGAAGCGGCCATAAGTGTTAAAGTGTAATCTAAAGAGATTTTGTCTAAAATAATATCGGCAACAATAGGATGGTCTGATCGTATGAAAGACTCACTGCAGCAGGTGCATTCCTGAAAATGTTCCCAGATTACCGGGAGACGGGGGGTGTTTTCGAGCGCTTTGGTAATCTGACCAATTGCAGAACTCTGCACGCCCATATAGGCGCCGATGTAAGCAACAAATTTTAAAAAATCTCTCCTGCTATAACCTTGTCTTTCAATGCTGTTATAATAGGTTTCATTTACTTTTATTTCATCTTTCATGCTAAAATAGGTTTAAAGAAAGCCTTAGTTTATTTAAAAAAGTTCCTAAAAGCATGAGGAACTTTTTACTGAATCTATTTTCAAAACTATTTAAACATTTGATTCTCGGAAGTGATAATTATCAGGTTTTGATTTGATTCTTTGAATTATCTTTCGCGGTTGTAATAATCTGTTAAAAAAAAACAAATGCATGAGCTTTCGGTTGTTACTTCGATTGTGAAAATTGTTCAACAAGAAGTAGATAAGATAAAAGGTAAAAGCGTATTAGAACTCTATCTGGAAATTGGAAAATTATCAGGAGTAGAAATGTCTTCTTTTTATTTTGTGTGGCCGCAATGCATTAATGGAAATATTTTAAGCAACACGAAATTATTTGTGGAAGAACCAGAAGGAAAAGCCCGGTGTGCAGAATGTGAAACGGAATTTTACATTGAAAAAAGTTTTGACAGCTGCCCAAATTGTAAGAGTCCGTTTAAGGAAATTATTGCCGGCAGAGAATTGAAAATAAAGAAAATAATCATAAAATAAACTGAGTTATGTGTACCACTTGCGGATGCAGTTCTGATGAAAACGAAATACGATTTACCAAAATAGGAGAGAAACAATTCCATTCTCATTCCGGTCACTATCACCACCACGATCACGATCATGACCACCACCATGAGCATCATCACGACCATGATCATGACAACGACGATCACAATCATCATCATGACCATTTTCACAATCATTCTCATGAAATAAGTGTGATACAGTTAGAAAAGGATATTTTGTATAAAAACCAGCTTACTGCTGAGAGAAACAGAGGATTTTTTGAAGCCCTGAATATTTTTTCTATCAATCTGGTAAGTTCTCCGGGCTCCGGAAAAACCTCTTTATTAGAAAGAACCATTTCAGATTTAAAAGACAAAATTGCTTTTTCTGTAATCGAAGGTGACCAGCAGACTACAAATGATGCCGACAGAATCCATAAATTAAATGTTCCTGTAATTCAGATTAATACAGGAAAAGGCTGCCATTTAGACAGCGAAATGATATCAAAAGCCGTAAAAGAATTAAAACCCGTTCAGGATTCTGTTTTAATGATCGAAAATGTTGGAAATCTGGTTTGTCCGGCTATGTTTGATTTGGGAGAATTAAAACGAATCGTAATTATATCAGTTACCGAAGGTGAGGATAAACCGCTTAAATATCCGGATATGTTCTCAGGATCGCAAATCTGTATTATTAATAAAATTGATCTGCTTCCGTATTTGAAATTTGATTTGGAGAAACTGAAAGAATATGCAAAACAGGTAAATCCGCATTTGACTTTCTTTGAAGTTTCTGCAGCATCAGGAGAAGGTTTAGCAGCCTGGTACGATTATTTAACAAAATCTATAAAACAATAAGTATGTGTTTAGCAGTTCCCGGTCGACTTGAAAAAATCACAGATGAGCTTGATGAAACGTTTAGAATTGGAAATGTTTCTTTTGACGGTATTATCAAAGAAGTCAATTTAGCACTTGTTCCAGAGGCAGTAGAAGGTGATTACCTTTTAGTTCATGTTGGCGCTGCAATTGGAATTATTGATGAAGATGAAGCCAAAAGGACAATGGAGATTTTAAAAGAAATGGGCGAAGAGATTTAATGCATAAAAAATGGAAAAAGAACAGGAAGTAATTCACCTGCATCACGGAAGCGGCGGTGAACACATGACCAAATTACTCAATGAAGTAATTTTTAAGATTTTAAAAAATGATATTTTAGAAGTCCGTCACGATGGCGCCTTTTTAAACGTACAAGGAAATCTGGCTTTTTCTACAGATAGTTATGTTATTTCTCCCGTATTTTTTAAAGGCGGCAACATTGGTGAACTTGCCGTAAACGGAACTGTAAATGATCTTTCAATGTGTGGTGCAGTTCCAAAATACCTTTCGCTGGCCTTAATTATTGAAGAAGGTTTTAGTTTAGAAGAATTTACAGAAATTATAAAATCAATTAAACAAGCGGCAGATAATGCAGGTATTCAAATCGTTACCGGAGATACTAAGGTTGTAGAAAGAGGAAAAGGAGATAAAATTTACATTAATACTTCGGGAATTGGTGTTGTTCACAAAAAAGCCAATATCAAAATTAGAAATATCCAGCAAAATGATGTTGTTATCATAAACGGGCCGATAGCATCGCACGGAATGGCCATTATGTCGGAACGTGAAGGACTTGAATTTGAAAGTGATATTTTGAGCGATACCACAAATTTAAATCACATCGTTTTTGATTTAATAGAACAGTTTGGTGATAAAATTCATTTTTTGAGAGACGCAACCCGCGGCGGACTGGCTTCTGTACTGCATGAAATAACTACCGAAATTAATTTCGGCATTTCTCTTTTTGAAGAAAACATAAAAGTAGAAAGTCAGGTAAAAAGTGCCTGCGAACTGCTTGGTTTAGATCCGCTTTATGTAGCTAACGAAGGAGTTTTTGTCTGTATTGCAGCACCAGAAATTAAAAATGAAGTATTGAAGATTTTACAAAAAACAAATCCAAAGGCATCAGAGATTGGTTTTATAAGCGGAGAACATCCATCAAAAATAATTATCGAAAGTGCTTTTGGAGGAAAAAGAGTTGTAAATCCTTTAGTTGGAGAACAGCTGCCAAGAATTTGCTAAGCAGTATTTTTGAGTTTATTTTTATCTGAAATATTAAGTTGTAATTTGACTTTATATTTTATTATTTCGCATTTTTATTACACTTCTATGAGATTTTTATTTTTACTTTTCATTTTTATTCTTTCTTTTTCAACAAATGCGCAATCTGTAAGCGGGATTGTAAATAATACCGACGGAAAACCTTTATCAGATGTTTTAATTCGGGATTTGATTTCTAAAACACACGCTCATACTGATATAAACGGAAAATTTACATTAGAACAAACCAAAACAAATGACAGCCTTCAAATTTCTAAACAAGGTTATATTACACAAAAAATAAAACTGTCTTCAGATGCTTTTCTTTCTATTCAATTAGAAGAAAAACCTTTTTTATTAGAAGAAGTTACCATAACCAACAGTCTTAAATATTTAAATACTATTTCTAAAATAGATTTAGAGATTCAGCCTGTTTCAAATTCGCAGGATTTACTGCGAAAAGTTCCGGGGCTTTTTATAGGCCAGCATGCGGGCGGGGGAAAAGCAGAACAAATTTTCCTGAGAGGTTTTGACTGTGATCACGGAACTGATATTAATGTTACAGTAGACGGAATGCCGGTAAATATGGTTTCGCACGCACACGGACAAGGTTATGCCGATCTTCATTTTGTAATTCCTGAAACAGTTGATAAGATAGATTTTGACAAAGGTTCTTATTTTGTTGATAAAGGTGATTTTACAACAGCCGGATACGTTGGTTTTAATACTAAAAATGCCTTGCAGAATAGTTCTGTTTCTTTTGAAGGAGGTCAGTTTGATACTTTTCGCACCGTTGCTTTGTTCAATTTATTGAATAAGGAAAATCAGTCGGCTTATTTTGCAGGCGAATATATGATGACAGACGGATATTTTGATGCACCGCAAAACTTCAATCGAATTAATTTATTTGGAAAATATTCGGCTAAAATGACTAATGGCGACCGATTGGCAATTTCGGTTTCGCATTTTAAAAGCCAATGGGATGCGAGCGGACAAATTCCGGATCGTGCTGTAAACGACGGAACAATTTCTCATTACGGAGCAATCGATCCAAATGAAGGAGGAAATACAGGAAGAACTAATTTTAATTTACAGTACGATGCCAAAATTGATGAAAACAGCCAGATTAAAAACACGGCTTATTTAAGCAAATATGATTTTGAATTGTATTCGAATTTTACTTTTTTTCTTAATGATCCTGTAAACGGAGATCAGATCAAACAAAAAGAAAATAGAACCATTGTAGGTTTTCAGTCTGAATACGATCAAAAACTAAATGAAAAATGGCTTTTTAAATTAGGTGCAGGACTGCGAAATGACAATAACAAAGATGTAGAATTATCGCATACCGTAAATCGTAAAACTGTTTTAGAGTATTTGAGTTTAGGAAATGTAAACCAAACGAATCTTTTTGCTTATTCAAGCCTTGATTTTACGTCAGGAAAATGGTTAGTAAATGGAGGTTTACGTTTGGATTATTTCAAATTTGGTTACGAAGACCAATTGGCACCAACTTACAGCAATCAAACGCAGACGAAAGCAATTGTGAGTCCAAAACTGAACTTTTTATACACTCAGAATGATAAAATAAATTACTTTTTAAAATTAGGAAAAGGGTTTCACAGCAATGATACACGTGTAGTAGTGGCTCAAAAAGGAGAAAAAATCCTTCCGGAAACGTATGGAGCAGATTTAGGAATTAACTGGAAACCTTTTCCAAGAATGATTATCAATTCCGCTGTTTGGTATTTGTATCTGGCGCAGGAATTTGTATATGTGGGAGACGAAGCTGTTGTTGAGCCAAGCGGAAAAACAGAACGAAAAGGATTCGATTTTGGTTTTAGATATCAATTAACCAATTGGTTATTCTGGAATACTGATTATACTTATACACATGCAAGATCAATAGAAGAACCAAAAGGAAATGATTATCTGCCATTGGCTCCGGCTCATACTTTAATGAATGGATTTTCTGTAAAAGACCTAAAAGGATTTTCTGGAAGTTTGAGAACAAGATTTTTGGGAGATCGTCCGGCAAATGAAGATAATTCGGTAGTTGCCAAAGGATACTGCATCACAGATTTTTCAGTAAACTATCAAATTAAAAAGGTATCGATAGGACTAAACATCGATAACATTTTTAATACAAAATGGAAAGAAACGCAATTCTTAACAGAATCAAGATTAGCAAATGAAACTGATCCTGTTGAAGAAATTCATTTTACCGCCGGAACGCCATTTAATGCAAGATTAATTTTAAAATATAGATGGTAAAATCGAACATTTAGTTTTATAAAAAAATCCCTCAAAACATTTCTTTTGAGGGATTTTTTTATTTTTTTTATAATTGAGTCAGTTAAAACAGAATTTCTTCATTTGAACTGCTTTTAGAAGCATCATTTAAAACCTGACTGCAATTAAAATTATTTTTTTCAGGTTTTTCGTCCCAGTCTCCCCAATCTCCTTTATACGTTTTAATACAGATTAGTTCATTATTATCTCCTGAATATATCCGTGTACCACAAATACTGCTGTAGTTTTGGCTGTATTTTATTTTTAAATTTTCCATGATATGATGAGTTTAAGTTTTGTTTGGGTATGTTTTGACAAGTATTATTGGTATAAACATTGCGTTTATTAAATATATGTTTCGGAAGTAAAATTAATTCTATTGGTTTTCAGTTAGTTATATTATTTTTTAAAACACTTTCATAATTCACATTTTTAAAACAAAAAAAATTTAATGCTTTTTCAATTTACTGATAAATAGATTGTTATGAATATTGTAAAATCAATATGCAATTATGAAACATATAAAGTTTATAACAGTCTAAATTTGAAATATACACGCAAAAATTATAAGTTATGAGAACAGTTTTTAAGTTACACGTTATGCTGGTTCTGGTTTTAACAGGATTATTAGGTTCATGTAAAAATAATCAGGACGGATACAGTGATGAAATCCAGACGAGTGAAACGCCAATTGACAGCACAAAAACAGCTGCTGACACTACACAAACTGCTAATGGCTCTGGTGTGGGAGAAGAAGGGGCTAATACAGGAGCCATGAGTTCTGGAAGTAATAACAGTTCTGCAACAACAGCCGGAAAAGGAAGCGGACCAGGAGAAAGTGCTGAAGATGGTTCGACTTATTCAAAATCTTCAGGATTACAAAAAGACAGTATTAAGTCTAAAGTTAAAACAGCTAAAAGCAAAAATGAAAAATAGAGATTCTACATTTTATGTTTGTCTGCGTTAAAAAAGCCTCTGAATAACTTTAGAGGCTTTTTTGATTTTTATAATGATTTGTACGAATTTTAAATAAAAATATTCCATCTTTATATAAGTATCTGAAAAGATATAACAATTGCAATAAACCAGAACCAATAGAATACTCCATGAAGAATATTTTACTTTTTATCCTCTTATTCTGTACGATATGCAATGCACAGGATACTCCTAATGCAGATATTGCCAAAGAAATTTATTCACCGTCAAATAAAGAAAAACTTGCTGCAGATGCATATGAGGTTTTTAAAACCAATAAATTTCTAGATTTTAAAAATAGGGAAACCCTTATAGAAAAAATTGAAGGTGCTGTTTATAAGAAAATGGATTTGAATGATTATTTCCCAAATAAAAAAGATTGGGATAAAATTGAAAAGGAAGATATAACCACATTTGAAAAAGAAAAAAATGCCCAATATTCTTATTCAAATAATACTTTAACTGAAATTAAAACAGAATTTGGAAGTTATAATGTCCGCAAAGAGATAAAAACAATTTACAATTCTAAATGTTTTGTACTTCTGTATGAGAAAAAGTATTTTGTTGGTGACAATTACAATCGTACAGAAAGCACCATTAATGAGTATATTAATGACAATCAAGTTGTGAAAATAATTAGAAAAATAGAATATCCTAAGAAAGAGAATAATTCACAATCAGTAATCAGGGTAAAATACGAAGATGATATTTTAAACATTGCCAGCGAAAACGGAAGTATTTTATGTGAATTTATTGAGAATAAAATGCCTGCTGAATCTATTTCTAAACTGACTCCAAACCAAACCACAGATTATTTTCGTTATGCTTTAATACAACAGAACATAGGTGCTGCAAAAAAACATTGTACCGAAAAGATGGCACAGAAAATTGAAAGTGTTTTATTGCCTTATCCTAATATTACAGATATTAACAGTTTGGGAGGAAGTGGCAGTTTTGGTGAAAAAGTAACGATCAATGAAAATTGGGGCATTATTTTGAAAGACAACAAAACAGAAAAATGCAATGTTGTTTTACGATTTGTTAAACAAAAAAATGGCTGGAAAATAGATGATTTTGAGATTATAAAAAAGCCTTTATAACAAAGTTTTGTTTTAAGTATCTATAAAAAATAGTAACTTTAATATTCTATGATAAAAAGCTTTAGTAACATATAATAGTTTTATTATTGATTTTAGATATCTGCTGATAAAACTACCCTAATATATTATTTAATGGTAAAACTAATTTGAAAATATTTTTCAATAAGTTTTATCTATCAGAAAAGAATTAGAAATGATAAATACTCAGGATTTTCTCTTTCTATACTTAGTAATTTAGTAAAAAATAAAAATTTCGAATTATGGAGAATCAATCAAACGACATTAGCAAGTGCCCTTTTCATAATGGCAGTATGGATAATCAAGCCGCATCAGGTACAAAAAATAATGACTGGTGGCCTAAACAATTAAAGGTGAATATCCTGAGACAGAATTCATCTCTATCAAATCCTCTCAGCAAAGATTTTGATTATGCAGAAGCTTTTAAAACTCTTGATCTTGAAGCTGTAAAAAAAGACCTTCATGTACTTATGACAGATTCACAAGATTGGTGGCCGGCAGATTTTGGTCACTATGGAGGGCTTTTTATCCGTATGGCATGGCACAGTGCGGGAACTTACCGTGTACACGACGGGCGAGGCGGAGCAGGAGCGGGACAACAGCGTTTCGCACCTTTAAACAGCTGGCCTGATAATGTGAGTCTTGATAAAGCCAGAAGACTTCTTTGGCCCATAAAACAAAAATACGGACAAAAAATTTCGTGGGCTGATTTAATGATACTGACAGGAAACGTGGCTCTTGAATCTATGGGTTTTAAAACTTTTGGATTTGCAGGAGGAAGAGCAGATGTATGGGAACCGGACGAATCTGTTTACTGGGGTTCTGAAACAACATGGCTGGGAGGCGACGAACGTTATAATAATGGTTCTGATGGTGTGCCGAAAGATCATGGAGTTGTTTCTGCAGATGATGATGCCGACGGGAAAGTTCATTCAAGAAATTTAGAAAAACCTCTTGCAGCAGTTCAAATGGGACTTATATATGTAAATCCAGAAGGTCCTGACGGAAATCCTGATCCTATTTTAGCAGCAAAAGATATACGAGATACATTTGGCCGAATGGCTATGAATGATGAAGAAACGGTTGCTTTAATTGCCGGAGGCCATACTTTTGGTAAAACTCACGGTGCCGCTTCATCTGATCACGTAGATAAAGAACCTGAAGCTGCTGGTTTAGAACTGCAGGGTTTTGGGTGGAAAAATAGTTTTGGATCAGGTAAAGGTGCTGATGCTATTACAAGCGGACTTGAAGTTACATGGACCAAAACTCCAACACAATGGAGTAATAATTTCTTCGAAAACTTATTTGCTTTTGAATGGGAACTTTCTAAAAGTCCGGCAGGCGCGCACCAATGGGTTGCAAAAAATGCCGAAGCCATTATTCCTGATGCTTTTGACAGTACAAAAAAACATCTTCCAACAATGCTTACTACTGATTTATCTCTAAGGTTAGATCCAGAGTATGAAAAAATATCACGCCGCTTTTTAGAAAATCCTGATCAGTTTGCCGATGCCTTTTCCCGTGCCTGGTTTAAGTTAACACATCGTGACATGGGACCGCGTGCACGCTACCTTGGACCAGACGTTCCTCAGGAAGTATTGTTGTGGCAGGATCCTATTCCAGAAGTAAACCACAAATTAATAGACGAAAATGACATAAAACAGCTGAAAGAAAAAATACTAAATTCAGGATTAAGTATTTCTCAGTTAGTTGCCGCTGCTTGGGCTTCAGCATCTACTTTTAGAGGTTCTGACAAGCGAGGCGGTGCAAATGGAGCACGTGTAAGACTGGCTCCTCAAAAAGACTGGGAAGTAAATAACCCAGCCAAGCTTGCTCAGGTTTTAAGTAAATTAGAAACTATTCAAACAGAGTTTAATGCTTCGCAAAATGATGGTAAAAAAGTTTCTTTGGCTGATTTAATTGTTTTAGCAGGTTCTGCCGGAGTCGAAAAAGCGGCTAAAGATGCAGGAAGCTCAGTTACAGTGTCTTTTAATCCTGGTCGTATGGATGCATCTGCAGAAGAAACTGATGTTGAATCATTTGGATATCTGGAGCCAAAAGCAGATGGTTTTAGAAATTACAGAAAAACAAAATCAGCAGTTTCTACAGAGGAACTTCTTATTGATAAAGCGAATTTGCTGACTCTTACAGCACCTGAACTTACGGTGCTATTAGGAGGTCTTCGTGTACTTGATATTAATGCAGACGGTTCAAAAAATGGTGTATTTACACATCGTCCGGGTCAATTGACCAATGATTTTTTTGTAAATCTGTTAGATATGAATACACAATGGCAGGCTGTTTCAAATGATAAAGAACTCTATGCAGGAAATGACAGAAGCACAGGCCAGCCTAAATGGATTGCAACACGTGCAGATCTTGTTTTTGGATCTAATTCAGAATTAAGAGCTGTTGCAGAAGTATACGCAAGCACTGATGCAAATGAAAAATTTGTAAATGATTTTATTAAGGCATGGACTAAAGTCATGAATCTGGATAGATTTGATTTAGCTTAATAGCTGAATATTTATAATTGTATATAAGACGCCATTAATTGGCGTCTTTTTTTTGATACAAGTCATCCTGATAAAAATTGATTTCTATACTCACAGTTTGTACTTTTGCCCTTATGAGTGATAATTTTACAAACGAATATTTTGGCATAGGAATACAAAATGGTAAAACACCAGAAAACTTAGGTGTTTTGTGGAGATCAGCACAAAATCTGGGTGCATCTTTTATATTTACCATAGGAAACCGATATGCCAAACAAGCCTGTGATACCCACGATGCAGTAAAAGCAATTCCTTATTTTCATTATGAAACTTTTGAGGCCTTTTTTGAAAATTTACCAAAAGGCGCACGTCTGGTTGGAGTTGAATTATCTGAAAAAGCAGTCGATTTAGAAACCTTTGAACACCCAAGACGATGCGTTTATTTATTGGGAGCAGAAGATCATGGTTTATCGAAAAAAGCAATGGATAAATGCCATCATTTAGTAAAATTTAAATCGGAAAAAAGTTTAAATGTTGCTGTGGCGGGAACTGTTGTGATGTATGACAGGAATTTATCCAAACCAAGATCTTAAACGAAAAATTTAATAATTTGTATTTCATAATAGTTAAAGAAAATTAGCAGATTTTTTTTATGATAAACGACTATAAAAAGCATGATTTATATGGCATGACATTAATTCAAAAAATTGAATTAACACCGCCGTTTAAATTTGATTTTCCAATTACTGAACAGGCTTGCTTTTTATATGTAAAAGAAGGAGAGATTGATTATTATATTGATAATGAAAATGTGAATGTTTCTACAAATTATTCCTTATTAGTGAATTGTATGGATTCTGGTAAGCAATTGCACAATTCAAATTCCAATAATAATTGTGAAATAGTAATTGTAACGTTCTATCCTAAAATATTAAAGAAAATATACGAAAAGGAACTTCCATTATTGTTTCAAAGACCTGAAAGTTTAATATCGAATAAATCAAGTGAAAGAATAAATAACGATTTTCTAATTCAAAAGTATATTGAAGGATTATTGTTTTATTTTGAAAATCCGTCTTTAATCAATGAAGATATCTTAGTTCTAAAATTAAAAGAAATTATACTTTTATTATCTCAGACACAAAATTCAGAATCAATACAGCTGATATTATCCCAGCTTTTTTCTCCAACGACTTATAGTTTCAGACAAATAATCGAAGCAAATTTGTTTTCGCAGCTCACTATTGAAGAATTAGCACAACAGAATAATTTAAGTGTTTCATCGTTTAAACGCGAATTTTCAAAAATATATCACGATACTCCCGCTAATTACATTAAAACTAAAAAACTTATGAAAGCGGCAGAGATGCTTCAGGTTTCTGACCAGCGTATTACTGAAATAGCTTTTGACTGCGGTTTTAATGATCTGGCAAATTTTACCAAAAGTTTTACCAGCAAATATGGTATCAGTCCCACAAATTACAGGCAGAAACTTAAATAGTAAATACTAATTAGAATTTTATTTAAAGTTTTTCATGAACGAAATCACCAAATAATTGAACTATTTGACAAAACCATTTCTGTTAATCTATCGGAAGTTTGTACTGTTTTCAAACAAATTTAAATTAATACAAAATGGGATTATCAAGTTTAGGAATTTTTCACACTATTATTGGTGTAGGCGCAATTATAGCGGCGTTAGTAGATTTTATCAAATATGGTAAAATCAATTTGAACAAATTATCTGGTAAGATATATTTTTACGGAACGATGATTACATCGTTGACTTCATTAGGAATCTCTAAACATGGAGGTTTTAATCCGGGACATGCTTTTTCTATTTTTATAATCTTTTTGATACTGGGAGCTTATTTTCTAAATGCAAAGAGAAAAAATAGTGTGAGAGCCCGTTATTTCGAAAATTTCTGGTTGTCATTTAGTTTTTTTCTTTCACTGGTTCCAACAGTCAATGAAACTTTTACCAGAATTCCTGTTCATCACCCTTTAGCAAAAAATATTACCGATCCAATAATAGGAAGAACACTTCTTTTTCTCCTTTTACTTTTTGTTATTGGTTCTGTTTATCAGTTTTTTAGACAAAGGTTGATTAATAGATCTGAAATTTTAGAATAAAACTCAGGACTATATTTAATAGTAATCCTGTTCCATAACCGGAACAGGATATTGTTTTTAATACTCAGTATTTGATTTTTGTACTCTCGCGGGAGAATATCCAAACTGCTTTTTGAATGCTGAGGAAAAGTGCGATAAATTTTCAAAACCTGTTTCAAAACAAACCTCAGAAGGTTTTTTGTTTTTTTCTGCCAGCTGGTAATGTGCTGCTTCCAGTCGTTTTCTGGTAAGCCATCGCTGCGGTGTTATGTTATATGCCTTATGAAAATCACGTTTAAAAGTGGTAAGACTGCGTCCTGTTAGATATCCAAATTTTTTTAAGGACATATTAAACATAAAATTTTTTTCCATAAAAGGTATCAGATCAATTTTTCCCGGTTCTTCAAAGTTTGATAAAATAACATCGATGTCTTTATCAATTGTATGTAGAATCGTTATGGCTTCGGTTATTTTTAAAGAAGCAATAGATTCCGGAAAATTATCCTGCATATCAAAATACGGAATCAGCGAAGCCAGAAAACTTTCCAACAGCGGATGTTTATGAAAACTAACAATTTTTGATCTGGCAGTTTTGTGTTCTGATTTTTTTTCACTGTAAAATTCACGCAGTCGTTCCGTTGACAAATGCATAGCAACGGCTTTATGAGGCAGTCCGTTTTTGGGTACGTTGATTATTGCAGCCAGCTGGTTTCTTGGAATTATAAAGGTACTGCCGGGACCAAATATAAAGCTCTGGTCGGCTTGAATAATTTTAGTTTCACCAGAAATTAACCATACCAATAAATGATCTGAGAATGCCGCTTCTGTTTTAAAAAGCTTCCCAGTATAATTAGAAAGTTTAATTTCCGGAGTTATATAATTTACCGTATAATCCATATTTTGAATGTGTTTATAAAGATACAAATTTAACGTACATCAAATGTAATTCCAGTAAGCTGTTCCGTGAGCTTCCATAATTTTTGAACATTTGATTTGTCTAATGAATAGGTCGCAATACCTCCTGTAACTGCCATATTTTCATTTATTTCAGCTATATCCACGTGTTCACAGTAAACTCCTCCTATATGATTTAGAAGCGGACTCGTTGCAGCCCATATACTTGTTGCCGCACCCTGCGGAATGGTTTTTAATGAGGCCGCTACTTCTGGCAGTATATTTCCTTCTGCATCGCTGAAACCTAGTTTTTGGAATAAATCAATGGGAGCTTCTCTCGATAATTCTGTTTCTCCAACTGCTCCTGGACATAAGGAATAACTGCGGACATTGTAAGCTTTGGCGCGGTTGTCAAATTCCAAAGAAAAAAGATTGACCGCTGTTTTAGATTGTCCGTATCCAAGCAGTGTTTCGTACTCACGGTTCAGGAAATTAGGATCTTCAAAATTAAAATCAGAAAATTTATGTCCTCCAGAAGATACATTAACCACTCTGGCGCCGTCTGCTTTTTTTAATGCCGGCCAAAGCCCGGCTGTTAATTGAAACAATGCGAGATAATTGGTTGCCAGCTGTGATTCGTACCCGCGTATGTCTCTGCGAAGCGGTACCCACATAATCCCGGCATTGTTAATCAAAAGATGCAGTGATCTTCCTGTATTTATAAATTTCTGTGCAAAGGAATGGATAGATTCTGGCTGCATTAAATCCATTTCTTCTATCGTTACATTTTCTATTCCTTCAAGGTTTCTTTTGGCTTTTACAATGTCTCTTGCCGGTACAATGACATGAGCTCCTGCAGCAGCAAGTGTTTTAACAGTTTCGAGACCTATGCCTGTATTTCCGCCTGTTACAATTGCTGTTTGTCCTGCAAGATTGATTCCTTTTATAACTTCCTCTGCTGTTGATGCTGCATTAAATCCTGAATTTAACTTTTTCTGCAAGGCACCTTGATAATTATTTTGTTCCATCTTTTTAAATTTTTATTATTAATGATTAGACAAAATTAGATGTGACAGCAAAGATTTGTTTTGTTTAAACGTCCTAAGATACTTTGTTTAAACGTCTGTTTTTTGAGGCAAGAATTTAGAAATCAGAACTAATATCTTTAGGGAGTCTCTGCCATACGCTGGGATAGTATTAAAAGCAGTCTTTTATTTTTATCATTAATATAAACTTTTTTTAAAGGATGCCCGGCATATAATTCATATTTTGGATTATTGTTTTCGATAAATTGTACTTTTTCTACACTAATTATTTTATCAGGAATATTGGCGCCATACCATAGTGAATCTGCTTTTTGTCTCCAGGTCACTTCATATAAAACAGATCCTTTTGGATAAGCATTATCAGCTTTAGTTTTTGCATGCTCAAAAGCGGTTTTATTACCGTATAAAGTTGACATTGAAGCTTTATTTGGATTAATAGAAAATGTAATAGGTGACAATAAGAGAGGGTTTTCCGGTAATTCATCTAAAATTGATACAGAAGCTTTTTCATTCACATTGTCTTTATTTGTGTTGCATCCGTAAAGTGTAATTATAAGAGCTGTTATGATGGAGTGAATTGGTTTCATAATTATTGGTTTTTGCTGTAAATATTAAATTTATTGATATCAAGATGCAGGGGTGATGTAAAAACATAATCATTGTTTTTAACAGGACTATGACAGGAAATACATTCCTGATCAAAGCTGACGCTGTCGCCATACGGCTTTAAATCTTTTCCTTTCCATCTTGCCCAGCCCCAGCCTTTTGAAGACTCATATTTTTTTGAATCCTTTATCATGAATTCGACCTGAATGAATTCGCCGGGAGATACACTTCCATCAGCTTCTGTTTTTTGCTTCCAGGCAGTTTTGGCGAAAATAGCACCATCTGGCCACGGATTTGTTTGATGTTCTGCAATCGCTTTTACAGCGGTTTTATTTCCGTATATAATTCGCATGCTGCCATTGTCAAAACGGTCAGTTGTACTAATAGCTTTCCAGCTTCTAAAATCTGGGATGTATGAAATTTTATTTAATGACGGTTTTACTTTCTTGTAGTCAGTTATTTTTTTATCTGGATGATGTACTGCATCTGCTTTTGATATAGAAACAGATGATACTTCTGGATTTGTTTTTCGGGCTGCCAGGGTTTTTACATAATTTTTTAAAACCGTTATGGAGCGGCTGTCTAATTTTGCTGAAGGATGAAGGGCTGTGTAACTTAAAAGAGGCATTTCGCCTAATAGAATCTTATTGAAAGAATAAAACATAACAGCACTCTGTTTTTGCTTGTCTAATGTATCCCAATTAGAAAAATTCAATGCTTTTCGGCCATCTTTAATATGCGAATCGACTATAAAATTTGCAGGTGTTATTTTATCAAACCATGCAAGATTTACAGAGTTAGAATGGCAGTCAAAACAAGAATTTCTTAAAATAGTATTTACCTCTGAAGGAACGTTCGTTAAATTTTTTGCAGGTGAGCTGTATTGGATTTCTTTGGGTTTCCAAAACTGCAAAACAGTAAATACAAACAGTAAAACTGCTAAGATCATAAGTCCTTTTCTCATTGTTTTATTTTTTTTAGTTAGAATAAATAATCAAATCAAAATTAGGCTTAATGCCAGTATTTAAAAGGTTTAATAAGCTCAAAGGGAAATTTTGGACCTTAAAGCCGAAATATTGAAAGATGAATAAATTGCTTATTTTAGCCTAAACAAAATTTTCTAAACGATTTTCATTTAAGGAATATAAAAATACATGAAAAAAGCACGGCTTTATACTTTGACACTTATAGGTATTAGTATTGTTGTTCTAATTATCAGTTTCATTTCTTCCACTTACCTCTATCACTCAGCTAAGGAGAAATTGTGTAATAGTAAATTAGAATCAGGAGAAAGAGAAGTAAGGGAAATTTCACGGCTTTTAGAACAGCAGCTTCGCGGCGGTTTGTCTAAAGATCAGGTAATTCATAATCTTCAAATAAGTATAGAGAATACAGATATAAAAAGTGATTTTATCTGTATGTATGATCAAAAAGGAATTGAACTGTGTCATCCTAATCCGGCATTAGTGGGTTTAAAAATCAAGGAAGATAATTCTCAGGTTAACAGAACAGGACAGAAAGAGTTTAAACCCTTAAGTACAGTTTTGGAACAGGGAGAAAAAATAGGAGGTATCCGCACATTTCCTAATAACCCGGAAAGAAAATCAGAAATTATAAACATAAATCCTGTTGCCGGAACTGACTGGATGGTTGCTTCACATGCTAACCTTGCAGTTTTAGAGGAAGAACTTTCTGATCTGTATCTGCAGTTTGCAGTAAGTCTTTTTTTGAGTACAGTATTTATAAGCATTTGCTGCTACATAATGATACGGCTTATATACAGAAAGTATGAGAGTGTTTTTGATCTTGAAAAAGAAGAGTTAAATTATAGAGTAAACGAACTTCAGATTTTGAACCTGCAGTTAAATTCAAATCAGCAGAAACTGCAAAATTTGACCCATGATACCATTGAAGATGATAAATCAAAAGATTCTGAAACTCCAAAGAAAAGAATACTGACTTATCATAAAGATGAATTGATAAAGCTGGATATAGAAAATATAGCCTATGTTTTGCTGGATACCGGAATAACTTACATTTATACTTTTGACAATCGTCAGTTTACAAGCAGCAATAGTCTTGACGAGATAATGAAATGGCTTGATCAGACCATTTTTTACAGGGCAAACAGACAATTTATAGTCAATATTAATTCTATCAGCAGTATATTGCTTTATGGGAAAAACCAATTGAAATTGATTATAAAACCTGATTCAAAAATTGATATTATTATTAGTAAAAATAAAGTATCAGAATTTAAGAACTGGTTAGACCAGTAATTAATGAAAGCGAATGCTGTTAAAGCTTCTATATACCATTTAAATCAGGATTGTAGAATATCCCTTTATTTTTTCAGGAATTTATTATTATAAGATTATTCATGTTTTTTGTTTTTGGATACAGATTTAAAAAGGTAAAAAATCTTAAATAAATTTTAAACTTTTATATGGTGAAGTTGAGTTGAAGAAAATTAATTTGCGTACATTTGAGATATGAATAAAGAAGCATTTTTTTCAGTTTGCGGCGAATCATTGTCAGCACCAATGCACATCTGCGGTTTTTTCGATTCCAGAGAACAGCAGTATGATGTAATCATTCCATATATTATGGAAGGGCTGGAAAGCAATGATAAAGTCATTAACATTCTGGAAGGAAACCGCCACGGTGAACATTGCCGCTGTCTCTCGGATAATGGTGTATCAATTTCAGATAAACTATCGAGCGGTCAATTAGAAATTTTAGCTTCTGAAAATACCTACATCAAAGATGGCGAGTTTGCTTCAGAAAAGATGTATAAAATGCTTGAACAGACTTTGTTGTCAGCGTCAAGAGCCGGTTACGAAAGTGTTAGAGCCTGCGGAGATATGGTATGGGCACTTAAGAATCTGCCAGGAACAGATGAGCTTTTAAAATACGAGGCTAGTCTAAATGTACTTACTCCTCAACATTCCTGTTCATTGATCTGTATGTACGATATCAATAGTTTCAGTCAAAGTACGCTTACAGATATCCTGCTGACCCATCCTTATGTAATTAAAGATGGAAAGATCAGCAAGAATCCGCATTATATTGAACCTTCAACTTTGATTCCAAATTTTTCCGATTTTTCATCAAGCCCTCTACAATCCTAAAGTAAAACAGTACCATGCTTTATTTTTTATGAAATAAAAGCAGGCCGATACCAATTCCAATTCCGGCAAACATTGCCAGTTTAAGATCTGATGTGTTTTTTGCAGATGGATTTCCGTAAACTCGCAGCGGTTCTTTTGACTTCGTCAAAACATTACCGGGGTTATTTTCCTTATTCTTATTAAATTCCATTTTAGTACGCACAACTGCAGATGCAGCGTTGATAATTACTTTAGGAAATAATCTGTAAAGGTTTGTGGCGGCGGCAGCCTTAAAATCTGGGAACAGATCTTTTTTAGGATTTTTAGCGAGTTCTACCATTTTAGAGGCTGTATCACGAGGATCTGACGCAATAAAAGGTATTGTCATATCAAAACCGGAATATTTTGCTGAATGAAGATTACCAGTAGAGTTTTGGAGCTGCGGATAAAGATTGCAGATGTGAATGTGCTTTCGGTTTGATATTTCACCCTGCAGGCATTCCATGAGACCCCTTATTCCATATTTGCTGGCAGAATAAACCGCACTGTAAGGTGCTGGCATATAACCGCCTATCGATATGTTATTAATTAAAATACCTTCATTTTGTGTTTTAAAAATTTTAATGGCATTATAAGCTCCGTGCATGTAGCCAAACAAATTGGTCTTGATTACCTGATGATGGATTTCTAAAGGGATTTCTTCAAATTTCCCGCTGGCCATAACTCCCGCATTGTTGACCCATATATCGATTTTCCCTCCTATTGATGCAGCTGATGCGGCTACTTTTTCTACCTGCTCTGGAATAGACATATCTGCCGAAACGCCAACAGCCTGCATACCTAATTCACGGCAGAATTTCACTATTTCATCTAATCCTTCCTGTCCTCTGGCCGCTAAGATCAGGTTGCATCCTTCATGGGCAAATGCTTCCGCCGCAGCTCTGCCTACACCGCTGCTTGCTCCTGTAATGACAACGTTTTTCCCTTTAAGGCTATTTTGGACTATTGTTTTATCTGTCATAATTCTATTATTTAGATGGTTAACTTATAAATTGAAGTGGGTGAGTATATTTTTGAATGTCGTGACACTGCTTTTTTCATTAGCTCTGCTTGAAGTGCTTTTTATAAAAAGTTTTTTTTCTGAAGTTCTTGAACTCAGTGTTCTGTTCTTCTGATTTAGAAATTTCATAGCGCATAATTTAATAATGAATAATTGTTTTGCGGTAATTATAAAATTATGCTAAAAGATTTCGTTGCGGTTATATAATTTTTAATGTTAATTACTTAATTAAGAGGCTGCTTGTGGAATGACTTACTGGTAATTTTATAAAATCAGAATGAAATTAAATACTTCTGTAAGCTGTAGATGTTTGTAATTTTATTGTAGTTAAAATATTTATAATCAAAATAATAAGTTATGGCAGAAATTAAAATTGAGAAGAAAAAGCCTTTATGGCCATGGATTGTGGCAATCCTGTTAATCGCGGCTGTTGCCTATTATGTCTTTATACAAGATGATGGGACAAATAATAATATGCGCGTAGAAACCGAAAATGCCGTAGGCACAGACACTATAGCAAAATAATAAAGAGCAAGACAGGCACGATTAGTTTTCAAGTCTGTCAAAAAAATTAAGTGTAACACATAAACAAAATACCATGGATACGAAACAAAGAAATTTATACCGACTGGATGAACTTTCTGATTATAAGATTGCTTCTAATTACTCAGATGTAAGAGGATGGAAAATAGTAGATGCTGACAACCGCACTATAGGAACTATTGATAACCTTTGGGTGAATAAGGATATGCAGCGAGTGATTTATCTGGATGTTAAGGTCGATAAAAAATTAATAGAAGACGGACGCAAGGAAGTACACGATGCTATTGCTTACGACAATGGAAAAGAGTTTGTTTATAAGGATGGAGACAGCCACATTATCATTCCCATTGGATCGGTAAACATTAATAAAGACACAAAGATTGTTATGGCCAACAGCATAGGATATGACACCTTTAGAAATACAAGCAGATATAACAGCCAGGATAAGTTCGACAGGAACTATGAAAGAAATGTAATGCGATCTTATTATCCTTCTAACGATCCTGAATTTTATGACAGTGATGATGATAAATTTTACAATCGTCGAGAGTTCGAAAATCATTTATAATTTCATTACTCCAGTATAACTGTTCAATAATAAATAGAATTAATTATGGAAACAGAGATTTTTAATTTAGAAAAAAAATATTGGCAGGGCATGGAGGATCACCAATATGAAACAGTAAAAAATCTCACTCATTTTCCCTGTATAATAGCTGGAAGAAATGGAGTGCAGAGTGTAGATGAACCCAGTTTTAAAAAAATGTTTGAGTCCGGCGAAGGCGATAAAATAAAAGTATTGGGTTATTTAGATTTTATATCTCAGCAGCCGACCCAAGAAACTGCGGTAACAGCTTATATAATCGAATTATTGGATACAAAAGAAAATAAATCTGTCAAATGTGCCTGTACTTCTACATGGATAAAAGAAAATGACCGCTGGCTGTGTATGCTTCATACCGAAACAGAATTATCTTCTAAAAAATAAAAAAATGAATATATTGCAGAACAGCATTCCACAGCTTTTAATCATTGCTTTGGAATGTTTTTCTTTTTCTGAAACCTTTGGGTCTACAACTGGATATTTTCTATAAAAATGAGTAGTTATTCTTCCCAGCTCAATTCATAAAAAAGCAGGTCTTCTTCCTGAGTCGTATCTTCTCCAATTCCTTCAGGCGCATAATAGTGTTTTTCGTATTCCATGTTTTTTCTGTTTATGTGGTTAGTTTAATACTCTCTCTCAGAGATATTGGTTTCATTAAAATTATTTTTTTTACTTTAATTTGTTTTATATAATTTCATTTCAGCCTTTTAAAATTTACATCTTTCAGGCTTCAATTTTTAGCACTTATCTGAGTACATATAAGTGTAAATAGTATGTTATTACAAAGTTTTTCAGACTTATTACAAATTAGTGTTAGTGTGCTGTGATATCGTTTTATTTTGTTATAAAATTGTATTCGATTTAAAGACAAAACGACTTTATTCCAGACTTTTTCCCTTAAATAGTAGTGGCATGAAATACAAAAACATATTACTAGTCAACGATAATACAGATGATGCAGAGATTTTTGTGTCAGTTTTGAATGCAATCAGCCATGAAATCAGATCTTCTGTAGAGGAAAGTGCACTTGAGGCTTTAAAAAAGCTTAAGGATTCAAAAATCTGTCCTGATATAATCTTTTTGGATTATAATATGCCTTATTTTGATGGGAGCGGATTCCTTAAATTACTTCGTGATATTAAAGGCCTAAGAAAGATTCCAATTGTACTTTATTCCCGAAATTCAGGAATTATGCTGCAGGATGAAATAGACAAATTCAAAAGAGTGAAATTTTTGAAGAAACATGGCAGCTTCAAAAAGCTTTTTGAATCATTGCAAAAAATAATTATAGGTAAAAAAAGAGAAGATTGTACTTGAAATTATAATTTCATGCACGGATTAGATTTAACTACAAATTCTTAAATAAAAAAGGTTTTGAGTATTCTTAAAACCTTTTTTATTGCAGTTGTTTTTTAGTTTTCTAATTGCATAATTTTAGAAACAACATTGCTTTTTGTCAGCAGTTTTTCATCTGGCTGACTTCCTCCAATTGAAATTTTGATTTTGCCTTCATATTGCTTTAAACTGCCTTCTGGTGTAACATACGAAAGATCTTCAGGAGAAAGATTAAAAGTAATTGTTTTATTTTCACCAGGTTTTAAATTGAATCGTTCAAATCCTTTTAAACTTTTCAAAGGTGTTTTTATTGCTGTATCCTGATTAATTAAGTACAGCTGCGCCACTTCTTCGCCTTCTGTTTTTCCGGTATTTGCTACTTTAACCAAAATAGAAACTGACTGTCCTTTTTTAATTTTAACTGGTGTTTTTAAATCACTGTATTTAAATGAAGTATAACTCAGTCCGTATCCAAAGCCGTATAGCGGCGTTCCTTTAAAATAACGATACGTTTTATTATCCATTTTATAATCTACAAAAGAAGGTAAATCTGAATCGTTTTTGTAAAAAGTAACAGGAAGTCTTCCTGCCGGGTTATAATCTCCAAAAATTACATCGGCTGCTGCGGTTCCTGCCGATTGTCCGCCGTACCAGATATTTAATATTGCCGGAATATTTTCTGCTTCCCACGGAATGGCTATTGCGCTTCCCGTCATCATGGCAAAAACTACTGGTTTTCCAGAAGACTGAAGCGCTTTTAAAAGTTTGGTCTGCACCTCCGGAAACAGGATAGAGGTGCGGTCACCTCCTTTAAATCCGGGAAAATCGACAGGCATTTCTTCTCCTTCCAGCTGTGGCGAAATACCGCCGGCAAAAATAAAAGCGTCAGCATTTTTATGATGTTCAATTAAATCTGCAAAATTGGTTTTTACAAAATTTCCGGTCTGCAGCGATACTTCTGCTTTTCCTTCTCCCTGCCAATATTCCAATACTATTTTATAAACTGTATTTTTTTTGGTTTCAAGTTTAAAAGTTTTTTCTCCCCATCTATTCTTCTGCCAGGCATTTACAACTTCTTTTCCGTTTATTATAAAACGATAACCGTCATCGGCTTTAAGTTCAAAAGTAACAGAACCGTCCTGATCTGCTGTAAAGTTTGTAGTATAACGCGCAGAGAAATGATTTGCTTTGATGTTTTGAATTACAACTTCTCCTTCCTGCCAGAAATTATTGATTTCTGATTCGCTTCTAACCGCTTCAGGCTGTCCTGAAAGAGTAGTATTATTGTAATATTCAGCTTTGAAACCTTGTTTGCCTTCGTATGAGTATTGATTCTTCAAGTCTTTGTAAACCAGTAAAGTATCATTTGTAAAGTTAACTGCTTTCTCATAAATAACTTCTGTATCAGGACTCACTTTCTCTTTAATACCCTGCAAAACTGTAGTCAGTTTAGACGGAGTTCCGTTATAATTTCCCAATATTGAAATAGCATTGTCGGCGTTTGGTCCCAGAACCACAATCTTTTTTAGGTTCTTATTTAAAGGAAGAATATTTTTTTCATTTTTAAGTAAAACGATCGACTGTCTTGCCATTTTTAAGGCATGTAACTGATGTTCTTTGCTTTCTAAAACAGAAGATGGGGTTTGGGCATATTTGACCATTGATACTGGATCAAACATTCCAAGTCTGAAACGAATCATAAAAAGACGTTTTACAGAAATATCAATCTGTTTTTCGCTGATTTTTCCATTTTTAACAGCCTGAACAAGTGCTTTATAAGCATCGGTGCCGCAATCAATATCAGTGCCATGAAAAACGGCATCGGCAGCAGCAGATTCAGCATCGGGATGTGTTTTATGATTCTTAAAAAAATCGTCAATCGCCCAGCAGTCTGAAGTAACATAACCGTCAAATTTCCATTCTTTTCTCAGAATATCATTCATTAAAATGTCACTTGCACAACAAGGCTGTGTTCTAAATGCATTGTAAGCACACATAACACCGGCTACATTCGATTCGGTTATTAATTTTCTAAAAGCAGGAAGATAAGTGTCCCAAAGTTCATAAGGCGTTACATCAACATCAAAAGTATGTCTTAGCGATTCCGGACCGCTGTGAACAGCATAATGTTTAGCACAAGCGGCCGCTTTTAGGTATTTAGGATCATCTCCCTGTAGGCCTTTTACAAAAGCATCACCTAAGACAGCTGTTAAGTAAGGATCTTCTCCATAGGTTTCCTGTCCGCGTCCCCAGCGAGGATCACGAAAAATATTGATATTTGGAGTCCAGTAGGTGAGTCCCAAATAACGTTCGTTGGTTCTTTTAAGTTCAACCGCTTTATTGTATATGGCCCTGCCTTCAAGAGCTGAGTAGTCGGCCATTGTAAAGAGTGAATTTTTATCGAAAGTTGCCGCCATTCCAATAGCTTGAGGATAAACCGTTGTTTTAAATGGAGTTCTCGCAACTCCATGCAAAGTTTCGTTCCACCAGTCATAAGCAGGAATACCTAATCTTGCAATTTCAGGTGACGAATTTAGCATTTGAGAAACTTTTTCTTCTAATGTTAAACGACTCACAAGATCATCAACTCTCTGTTCAAAACTCAGTGACGGATTTTGAAATTGAAAATCATACTTTTTGTCTTGTGAATAGGAATAAAAGCAAATTAAAAATATGAGGCAGTATATCGTTTTTTTCATCTTCATGGAATTATTTTTTTGGTGTAAAAGAATTAAGGTTAGATAGTAAAGGTGATTGCAACCGATTGTGTAAATAAAATAAATTTTTTCCAATTAGATATTATTATGCTTAAAAAATAATGGTATTTGTATTAAATAGAGAGTAGTATTGATTTTTATTGACTTTATTTAGGTATTTATAATTATTTTATAAACTGACTGATTGCTTTTTTATGTTGTACCAGCCATTTTAAACTATATTTTAATAAGAGAAGAGGGGATTAAATTTTTGGAATTGCATTTCAAAAAATGATTTCATAATTTATTACCTATTTATATAAGATAGTTTAAAAATATATAGCTGTAAAAAGTTATTGTAAAACAAATAAATCATTAATCTGCCTCTATATACTATTGTAGTATAAAGTTGTATTAATTGATTTATAAAAAAATGGATTGAACTTATTCTTAAAAAAATGAATACTCTCTGTTTGAACACTGTATAAATTAACAACCGATTGTTTAAATTGACTTTTTCGTCGTTTTTTGGCTTTAATTTATTTTTAATTTCTATAGTTATTTACAGCTTTTGTATTGAAATATCTTGTATTTAACATTATTTTTACTTCAATTTTTTCTAAATACACCAAATATTTACTCTTTTATTCTTTTGTTAAATTTTATAAAAAATCATTTTATAATTGATAACAATCGATATCTTCTGAAATGTTTTTTTAATAAAAAATCAATATTTTAATTGTAAAATTAGTTTTTACATTTTTTTTTGAGGCTTTTTTTTTGTAATTATCAATAAAAATTTACACAACCGATTGTGTATTATTTGTTTTTCTATATATTTGTTTTAAATACACTTATTAACTAAACCAAAGTTCTAACTTAATTTAAATCAATTTTTATGACTAACTTTTTTGTTACAAGTAAGCACAAGCGTTTTAAATGCTTATGTTTTTTGATGTTAATGCTTGCGTTTTCCTATCATATGGATGCGCAGACAACAGTCACAGGTATGGTATCAGATGCCAATGGACCAATTCCTGGAGCGAATGTAAATTTAAAAGGTGCTAAAAATGGAGTAAGCACCAGTTTTGATGGTAATTATTCTATTAGTGTTCCTTCAAATGGTACTCTTGTTTTTAGTTTTATAGGTTTGAAAAGCAAAGAAGTTGCTGTAAACGGACAAAAAACTATTAATGTTACTCTTGAAGAGGATTTAAGTACATTAAAAGAAGTTGTTGTTATTGGGTATGGTACTCAAATGAAAGAGTCTGTAACAGGTTCTGTTGCCTCGATAGGAGGTAAAGAGTTAAATGAAGTTCCTGCTGCAAACATAACGCAGGCTCTTCAAGGAAGACTTCCGGGGGTCGAATTAACACAGACTTCTTCAAAACCGGGAGCGGCAATGCAGATTCGTATTCGTGGAACCAGATCACTTACAGGAAGTAATGATCCTTTGATTGTACTTGACGGAGTTCCATTTGCAGGTTCGATAGGAGATATTAATCCTGTTGATATTAAATCTGTTGATATTTTAAAAGATGCTTCGGCAACTGCTATTTATGGTTCGAGAGGAGCAAATGGTGTTATCATGATTACCAGTAATAAAGGACGTAAAAATCAGCAGGCAACATTTAGCTATAATGGTTTCAGCGGTATAAAGCAGGTTTTTGGCAAATATCCAATGATGAATGCTGAAAGGTTTGCAGCGCTTCGTGATTATGCCGGATTATATACAGATGGTGTTGATGAATCTAGAAGCACAAATACAGACTGGCAGGATTCACTTTACGGAGCTGGTGAAATGATCAGCCATGATGTGAGCGTTGCAGGTGGAACTGAAAAAGGTTCATACAATGCAGGATTAGGTTATTATAAAGAAGAATCGGTTCTTCCGGGACAAAAATTCGAACGTTACAGCCTTAGAGCGGGTGTAGACCAGCAGATTGGAAGTGCATTTCGTATAGGATTTACAACAAATAGTAATTACGCTGTAACAAATGGAGATAACATTGGAACAGGAACTATTTTAGGAACTTCTCCGCTTGCAAATCCTTACAGAGCTGACGGATCTTTGAAAAGAATAGTAAGTATGGGTGCTGATGATCAGTGGGTTTACACAAGACAATCAATTAAAAACTTAGGTGAATCGTATATTAATTTAACCAGAGCTTTTAGTTCATACAATAATATTTTTGCAGAATTAAAAATTCCGGGAGTTAAAGGTTTAAAATACCGTCTAAATACGGGATTGAATTTACGTACTTCAAACAGCGGTTATTATGAAGGGCAGGGAGTTTTTGATGTAAACCCGGCTACTTTGTCTAATGCTTCTATAACGAATGCATTGTCTACTCAATGGCTTATTGAAAACCTTTTGACATACGACAGAACATTTGCTGATAAACATACAGTAAACTTTGTTGGTCTTTATTCAAATGAGCAGTATACAGGAAACAGCTCTCAGATTTCAAGAAATGGAATTACTTCTGATGCATTTCAGTTTTACAATTTAGGTCAGAGTGAAGAAGAAGCAGTTATAAATCCGGCAAATCAGGATTATACACAATGGGGACTTCGTTCTTATATGGCCAGACTTATGTATTCGTATGACAATAAATACTTCATTTCAGGAACGATACGATCTGATGGATCTTCAAGATTATCTGACGGTAATAAATGGGTAACTTACCCGGCAGTTTCTGTGGGTTGGAATGTTTCAAATGAGTCATTCATGAAAGGCATTAAGGAAACAGTTAATTTAGTGAAACTGCGTGCTGGTTATGGAGAAACTTCTAATCAGGCAGTAGCACCTTATGCTACTTTGGGAGCTTTAAGCACAAGACCTTACAATTTTGGAAATACAAATTCTACAGGTGTTTATGTAACAGAACTGCCAAACCCAAATTTAGGATGGGAGTTTTCTACTACATGGAATTATGCTCTTGATTTCGGATTATTTAATAATCGTCTTTCTGGTACTTTAGAATATTATAATACACAAACAAAAGACCTTTTACAAAGAGTAGGACTTCCTGCAACATCTGGTGTAAGCAGTTATGTAGCTAACGTGGGAGCTACAGAAAATAAAGGATATGAAATATCTTTAAACGGAGTAATTCTTGACAATCCGGAAGGATTAAGCTGGTCTGTTGGGTTTAACTTGTATGCTAACAAAAACAAACTGGTTTCTCTTGCTTCGGGAGCAGAAAGAGACGAAGCAAACTCTTGGTTTGTGGGACGTAACATAAACTCAATTTATGATTATGAAAAAGTTGGAATCTGGCAGGAAGGTGATCCTTATATGTCAATTTTAGAACCTGGACCAACAGGAATCAATCAGCAGGGAACAGTTGTGGGATCAATCAAGGTAAAATACACAGGAGATTTTAACCCAGATGGATCGCCAACCAGAGCTATAAATGCAAATGACAGACAAATTATAGAAACAGATCCTGATTTTCAGGGAGGTTTCAACACAAACTTAACTTACAAAGGTTTTGATTTTTCAGCAGTTGGAGCTTTTAAAAGCGGTGGTGTATTAATCAGTACGCTTTACGGCGGTGCAAGTTACCTTAACTTAATGAACGGCCGTAGAAGTAATGTTGAAGTTGATTACTGGACGCCAGATAACAGAGATGCAGAGTTTCCTAACCCAAGAGGTATCAGAAGCGGGGATAATCCTAAATACATTTCAACAATGGGGTATTTTGATGCTTCTTATGTTAAAATCAGAGCCCTTACTTTAGGATATACATTAGATCAGGATTTTATTAAAGATTTAGGTATTAATAAACTAAGAGTTTATTTTACAGCACAAAATCCATTTGTATTTTTCTCTCCTTATCATAAAGCATCAGGAATGGATCCTGAAACCAACTCATTTGGAGATGAAAATCAGGCAGTATCCTCTTACCAAAGAAGATTTTTGGTTATTGGTACTAATACCCCTAGTACCCGAAATTATTTATTTGGACTTAACTTAACATTTTAATCAAGAAGAACTATGAAACGATATATTTTTAGAAATTTAATAATAGGATCTGTAGTTTTATACTCCTTTGCCAGCTGTACTGATATTCTGGAAGAAAAGCCGCATGATTTTTATGAACCGGGTTATTTTAAAACAGAACAGGGAGTAATACAAGGATTAACCTCTCATTATGCACACCTTCGTTATATTTACGGACAGGCTTATTTTTATAATGCTACACAAACAGGTACAGATGAAGCAACGTATGCGCAGAGTGCAGACGGAAATTTTAAAGATCATGATTTATCGGGAGTTGGTGTAATTAACCCTAATTCAAGCCGTTCAGATGTTTTATGGAACAATTCATACAATGATATCAACACGGCCAGCGGTATAATCGAGAACGGAGCTGCTGTAGGAGTTTCAAGCAGTCTTATTGCCGAGTCAAAATTTTTCAGGGCTTTCGATTATTTCTTATTGGTTCAGACTTTTGGAGGTGTGCCATTAGATTTAGGAGCTGGAGAATTGAAATTTAACAGTAAACCTTCGAGATCTTCAAAACGTAATACAGTTCCAGAAGTTTATACAAAAGCTGTTTTTCCAGATTTAAAAGCAGCAGTTGCTGAACTGCCGGATGCTGCCCGATTAACAGGTACTGCAACCAAAACATTAGCTCGTTTAATATTGGCAAAAGCGTATTTGACTTATGCATGGTGGCTGGAAAATCCAAATAATATTCCAACTTATCCTGAAGCACCGCGTACAGATCCTGACGGACATAATGCACAATGGTATTTTCAGCAGGCTTATGATTTAGCCGTAGAAGGAATTAATAATCCTGGTCCTTATGCCTTACTGGATTCTTTTTATGATGTAAACGCAGGTCCAAATGACAGAAACAAAGAAGTAATGTTATATGCAGATCATACTGAATCAAGCGAATATTACAATGGAGGAAGTCTTACTTACGGAAGCGGCGGAGCTCCTGATAACTTCGCAGGCTGGATGGTAACCTGGAATTACACTTCTATTAGAAGTAAAAACGGAAGCGCTTCGGTTTCTTCTGTTCAGCGTGAAGCCAATCAGTTTTTAGGACGTCCATGGACAAGAATGGCGCCTCCAATTGAAGTTTTTACCAAAACTTTTGCAGATAAAACAAATGATTCAAGATATGACGGAACTTTTGCAGCAGTTTACCGCGGTAACTGGAATTTGCAGGGAACAGGTCTTACAACTGTGCCGACTTTAACCAATGCAAACGGATTAACGATTAAACCTGGCGACGCTGTATTAACTTTTTTAAATGATGAACCATTAACACCAATTACTTATCCTTCTGGACAAGGAGACAGCGGTGTTGGAGCAGGAATTTTACCGGGAAGAGCAGATTATGTTATTTCTCCAAACGGAATAAGCAGAATTGTATATCCAGGTTTCTGGAAATTAGGACCATATCGTACCGATAATGCGGGCGGATTAGGACAACCTAATGCTGCAAGTACAAGACCTTACCCTGTAGCAAAATTCTCTGAGTTGTATCTGGTTGCGGCAGAAGCTGCTGTTAAAGGTGCAACAGGAACACTAAGTGCAAGAACTCTTGTAAATGTGATAAGAGCAAGAGCAGGAAAATGGCGCTGGGATAATAACGGAAATACAGCAAAAATAGCAGACAACAGTGCGGCTATGACTACTGCAACCCCGGCAATAATTGATATTAATTACATTTTAGCGGAACGTTCACGTGAGTTTTTTGGAGAAGGATACCGCTGGTATGATTTAGTAAGAACTCAAAAATGGAATGAGATTGCAGGAAAATATTCAATTGGCGGATCTAACTATGGTCAGCATACACCTGAAGTTGTAACCAGAACTATTGATGCACATCATTATTTAAGACCAATTCCTCAAGGACAGCTAGATGGTATGGAAATGAGTGCAGATGAAAAAGCTAAATATCAAAATCCGGGTTACTAGATTAACTTTTTAAACAAATTTAGATCCTATTTATAAGAGTTGATTTTACGGTTACTTTTTGATGATCTTAAGTTTGTAAGTTGAAAGCCGAGGGCATTTTCTCTCGGCTTTTTAATATTTTTTTGAATAAATAAATAATACACAAATGATTAAAGGAAATATCTTTTTTTTACTGGCAGCAGCACTTCTGTGTTCTTATACAGGAACTGCTCAGAAAAAAATGCAATCAAAAAAAACAGCTGTTTTTTCTAATGTCGTTTACAATGGTGATGATCAGATTTATAAAAATAATCCATTAAAACCAGACGAATTTTATACGCCTATTTTACAGGGATGTTATCCAGATCCTGCCATTACCAAAAAAGGAGATGATTACTACATGGTATGTTCTTCATTTGCAATGTTTCCCGGCGTGCCTATTTTTCATTCCAAAGATTTAGTAAACTGGACAGATTTGGGAGGTGTTTTAAACAATGTATCCGAATTTAATCCGCATGATACCGGAATCAGCGCAGGAGTATATGCACCCGGAATTACCTACAATCCGCACAATGATACTTTTTATATGATTGTGACAGCCTTTTCAGGTGGCCTTGGAAATATCATTGTCAAAACAAAAGATCCCATGAAAGGATGGGGAAGCCCTATAAAATTAGACTTCGGCGGTATTGATCCTTCAATCTTTTTTGATGAAAATGGCAAAGGATATATCGTTCATAATGACGCACCCGATAAAGGAAAAGAATTATACGAAGGACACCGTGTAATTAAAGTTTGGGAATATGATCTTACTACTGATAAAGTAATTCCCGGCACCGATAAAATTATTGTAGACGGAGGAGTAGACCTTTCTAAAAAACCTATTTGGATTGAAGCACCGCATTTATATAAAAAAAATGGGAAATATTATTTAATGTGTGCCGAAGGCGGTACAGGAGGAAATCACAGCGAAGTTATTTTCACCAGTGATAGTCCAAAAGGCCCTTTTAAACCAGCATCAAATAACCCGATTCTTACCCAGCGTTATTTTCCAAAAGACAGAGCCAATAAAGTAGACTGGGCAGGCCACGCTGATTTAATACAAGGACCGGACAATAAATATTACGGTGTTTTCCTGGCAATCCGACCTAACGAAAAAGACAGAGTAAATATAGGAAGAGAAACTTTTATACTTCCTGTAGACTGGTCTGGCGAATTTCCTGTTTTTGAAAACGGATTAGTTCCTATGCAGCCAAAACTAAAAATGCCGGCTGGAGTTACAAACCAAACCGGAAAAAATGGGTTTTTTCCAAATGGAAATTTCACTTTTACCGAAAATTTCACTTCTCAAAAATTAGATTACAGATGGATAGGATTAAGAGGTCCTCGCGAAAACTTTAGTTCAGTAAGTAAAAAAGGTTTAGAAATAACGCCTTTTGAAGTAAACATTAAAGAAATGAAACCTACTTCGACACTTTTTTACAGACAACAGCACAATACTTTCTCATTTACAGCATCAGTTGATTACAAACTGCAGTCAGAAAAAGATCTGGCAGGAATTGTATGTCTTCAAAATGAACGTTTTAATTATGTTTTCGGGATTACTAAAAAAGGAAATGATACTTTTATAATACTGGAAAGAACAGAAAAAGGACAGTCAAAAATTATAGCAAGTTCTAAAATCAAAATAACAAATACACTTCGTCTGCAGGTAAAAGCTGCGGGAGACAATTATGAATTCAGTTATGCTGTAAATGGAGTTGATTTTGAAAATTTAGGCGGAACCGTTTCTGGCGATATTCTTTCAACAAATGCTGCCGGAGGTTTTACAGGGGCATTAGTAGGTTTATATGCTACTTCGGCTAATGATGCTCATCCATAATCAGGATAAAAATTAATTTTTTTTATTCGAAAATGAACTTATAATTTTTAATAAAATGAATGTAAAAATAAAGTCTGTTAAATGGATCGTACTTTTAAATCTGCTGTTTGTAATGGCAGGGTGTACATCGAATAAAGCATTAATTAAAACGGGAGATAAAAAAGAAGATCAAAACTGGACAGGCACCTGGGCAACAGCTCAAATGCTTGTTGAACCAAAAAATATGCCTCCTGAACCCGGATTAGCACAGAATACACTTCGTCAGATTATTAAAGTATCGCTGGGCGGTAAACAGATTAGACTTCGTTTTTCTAATCTGTTTAGCGATCAGCCTGCCGTTCTGAAATCGGTAAGTGTTGCCAATGTTACAGAAGCTCCGGCTGTAGATATAAAAACACAAAAAATATTGAGTTTTAAGGGCAGTCCGCAAGTAACACTGGGAGCTGATGAGGTAGTATATTCAGATGCTTTTGATTTTGAATTACAGCCAGGACAGCTTTTAGCCATTACCATTCATTATGGCGAAATTTCATCAAACGTATCAGGTCATCCCGGTTCCCGCACAACTTCTTATATTTTACAAGGCGATCATATCAATAACGAATCTTTTGCAGGAGCAGTAAAAACAGACCATTGGTATTCTATTATGGGAGTCGACATTAGTTCAGTTAAAAATGAGAGTAATGTTGTATGCTTAGGAAATTCAATTATCGACGGCCGCGGATCTGGAACAAACAAACAAAACCGCTGGACAGATATTTTAGCATCACGTCTAAATGCGAATAAAAACACAGCCCATATTGGTGTGCTTAATTTAGGAATTGGAGGGAATTGTGTAGTAAGGGGAGGATTAGGACCAACGGCCTTAAATCGTTTTGACAGAGATGTACTTTCTCAAAGCGGGACCAAATGGCTTATTATTCTGGAAGGAATAAATGACATTGGCGGCATTCGAAAAGCAGAAGATGCATCAGTCACAGCAAAAGAAATTATAGAAGGCTATAAAGTTATGATTGATAAAGCCCATGCCAAAGGTATAAAAGTATTTGGCGGTACAATTCTGCCATTTGAAAAATCCTTTTATGATGCGCCTTTTAAACAAGATGCACGAGATATTGTAAACGAATGGATTAGAACCAAAGGCAATTTTGATGCTGTAATTGATTTTGATAAAGCAATGGCTTCAGACGTTGGCTCTAAAACAATTTTGCCAGATATGCACGACAACGATTTTTTACATCCCAATGAAAAAGGATATCAAAGAATGGGAGAAACCGTTGATTTAGATTTGTTTCAATAACACGATTTCACAAGACTAATTTTTAATTGCAAATTTTAATTAAAGTATAAAATGAAATTAATAATCAGGTTTTCAATATTTACGATTCTTTTTTTAACAGCACAGAAAGGATATTCCCAAGATCCGAATTTCCATGTGTATTTAAGTTTCGGACAATCGAATATGGAAGGTTTTGCCAAAATAGAACCTCAGGATAAAACAGGTGTCAACGAACGCTTTCAGGTTTTGTCGGCAGTTGACTGTCCTGAAATGGGACGCGAAAAAGGGAAATGGTATACAGCTGTTCCGCCTTTATGCAGATGTACCACAGGACTTACCCCAATGGATTATTTTGGAAGAACTATGATATCGAACCTTCCGCAGAATATAAAAGTCGGTGTTGTAAATGTTGCTGTTGGAGGCTGTAAAATAGAACTTTTTGATAAGAATAATTTTGAAAGTTATGTCGCTAATTCTCCCGACTGGTTAAAAAATATCGTAAAACAATACGACGGTAATCCATACGGGAGATTGGTAGAAATGGCTAAAATTGCTCAGAAAAAAGGCGTTATAAAAGGCATTCTGCTTCATCAGGGAGAATCAAATACAGGCGATACACTCTGGCCTCAAAAAGTAAAAATTGTTTATGATAATTTAATTAAAGATCTCAATCTTGATCCGAAAAAAGTACCATTACTTTCCGGAGAAACCGTAAATGAAGATCAGAATGGTAAATGCGGCAGTATGAATAAGATCATTGCAAAACTGCCTCAGGTACTGCCAAACTCTTATATTATTTCTTCAAAAGGATGTAAAGCAGATGCTGATTTCCTGCATTTCAGCCCCGAAGGTTACAGAGAATTAGGCAAACGTTATGCCGATAAAATGCTGTCCCTATCAGGATATATGCTATTTAACGGCAAAGAACCTTTTATTGTTCGTGCCCCTCTTGGATTTGATGAGGTAAACGCAAATGCTCCGCAAGGCAAGGTCGAAATAGTAAGTTACGAATCTAAAACAGTAGGTTCAACCAGAAAAGCAACTATTTATACGCCTCCGGGATTTAATAAAAATAAAAAATATCCGGTTCTCTATCTGCTTCACGGAATAGGTGGAGATGAAAAAGAATGGCTAAACGGTGGACAGCCCAATGTTATATTGGATAATCTTTATGCTGATGGAAAGCTTGAACCTATGATCGTAGTAATGCCAAACGGCAGAGCAATGAAAGACGACAGAGCCGGCGGCGATATCATGGCGGCAGATAAAGTAAAAGCTTTTAGTGTTTTTGAAAAAGACCTTTTAAACGATTTAATTCCTTTTATCGAAAAAAAATATCCGGTTTTAAAAGACAGGGAACATCGTGCTATTGCAGGTTTATCTATGGGAGGCGGACAGTCTTTAAATTTCGGATTGGGGAATTTAGATCAATTTGCGTGGGTTGGAGCTTTTTCGGCTGCGCCTAATACAAAAATAGGAACAGAATTATTAGCAAAACCCGAAGAAGCAAAAAAGAAACTCAAACTGCTTTGGATTTCATGCGGTGATAAAGACTGGCTTATAGAAAACAGCACCCGCACACATGATTATCTGGCTAAAAATAATGTTCCTCATATTTACTACATCGAGCCGGGAGTACATGACTTTAAAGTCTGGAAAAATGGACTTTATATGTTTTCACAGTTTTTATTTAAAGAGGTTGATCCCTTAGTTTTTCAAAAATACAGCATATCTGCCTATACTATCGAGAAGTAATTTTTAATTAAGAGAAAATAAAATGAAAAGTCTTTCAACATGGATTGCTTTATTGATTATTTGTATTTACAGCCCTTTAAAAGCGGCAGAACCTTTCATTACCCATGAAAAAAGTTCTAACGTTATAGTGCTGAAAGAAAAATCAGTACAGCCGTCTTTTTTCATAAATACTACGCTTGATGCTGGTATCATGCGCGCCGTATACAATCTCCAATCAGATTTTGAAAAAGTTACGGGTTCAAAACCTGTTATTCTAAATCAAAACCCAGCAGATTCTTCTCCTCTTATTATAATTGGAATGGCAGGAAATTCAGTCATTGATGATTTAATAAAGCAGAAGAAAATCAACGGAAAAGATCTTAAAGGGAAAAATGAAAAATTTATTATCCAGCACGTCAAAAATCCATTTAAAGGAGTTGAAGAAGCCATTGTAATTGCCGGCAGTGACAAACGCGGGACAATTTACGGCATATATGAATTATCCAGACAAATTGGAGTTTCACCTTGGTATTACTGGGCAGATGTTCCGGTAAAGAAAAGTGAAACACTTTATTTTATAAAAGGAACGTACAGCGATGGAGAACCGGCTGTAAAATACAGAGGAATCTTTTTAAATGATGAAGCTCCCGCATTGAGCGGCTGGGCAAAAAAAACATTCGGCGGATTTAATAGTAAGTTCTATGAGAAAGTTTTCGAATTATTACTTCGTTTAAAGTCCAATTATATGTGGCCTGCCATGTGGGGGAATGCTTTTTATGATGATGATCCGTTAAGCGGACCTCTTGCTAATGAAATGGGAATTATAATGGGAACATCCCACCATGAACCAATGGCTTTGGCTCAAACAGACTGGCACCGTTATATCAAAAAAAACAATCTTCCTAATGTTTGGGATTATTCTAAAAACAAAACTGTTTTAGATGAATTCTGGAAAAGCGGTATCGTACGAAGTAAAAATTGGGAAAAACTAGTAACCATAGGTATGCGTGGAGACGGCGATGAAGCTATGAGCGAAGGAACTAATATAAGTCTGCTTGAAAATATCGTAAAAGAACAGCGCCGTATTATTTCGCAGGAAACCGGACAAAGTACAGACAAAACACCTCAGGTTTGGGCTTTATACAAAGAAGTTCAGGATTATTACGATCAGGGAATGCGTGTTCCGGACGATGTAATTTTATTATTCTGTGATGATAACTGGGGAAATGTCCGTAAACTTCCAGATTTAAGAAAACCTCTGCACAAGGGCGGTTACGGTATGTATTATCATTTTGATTACGTTGGAGGTCCAAGAAACTCAAAATGGATTAATATAAGTCCGATACAAAGAGTATGGGAACAAATGAATCTTAGTTATGAGCATGGTGTAGATAAAGTCTGGATTGTAAATGTTGGTGATCTTAAACCAATGGAATTTCCTATCAGCTTTTTTCTCGATATGGCATGGAATCCTAAGAAATTTAATCCGCAGAATTTATTTGAATTTACCGAAAAATGGGCTGCAGAGCAGTTTGGAGAAAAACATTCAAAAGAAATTGCCGGATTTTTAAATACGTATCCCAAATTCAATCGTCGTGTAACACCAGAAATGCTCGACAGTCAAACTTACAGTCTTGAAAATTACAATGAATTTCAAAATGTAGTAAACGATTATAAAAATCTGGCACTTGATGCCTACAGAGTTTATAATGATTTACCAGAGGAATATAAAGATGCTTATTTCCAGCTCGTTTTATATCCTATAGACGCCTGCAGTAATCTCTATGAAATGTATTTTGCACAAGCGTTGAATAAAAAATTATACAAACAGAAAGATATTCAGGCTAATTATTATGCCGATTTGGTGAAGACTAAGTTCGCACGCGATTCTGTTCTTCAAAACAAATACAATAACGAAATTGCCAATGGAAAATGGCCTCACATGATGGATCAGATGCATATTGGTTACAAAAACTGGTTTGATACTCCTAAAAATATTTTACCTGAAATACAATATATTACAGCCTCTGAAAAAACAGAACGAAAAGTATTTGTAGAAAAAGACGGTTATGTTTCTATAGAAGTCGCACATTTTTCTAAAGTAAACGATTCAAAAAGAATTCATTGGGAAACAATTCCTGATTTTGGAAAAACAAAAAGCGGTATTACGACATTACCTCAAAACCTTTATCCGGACACAAAGGAAAATATTTTTGTAGAATATGAAATTGATTTTACTTCGACTGGAACTTTTAATGTTGAATTATTACTAGCGCCTACACTTAATTTTAACAGCAACAAAGGCCTTCGTTATGAAGTTTCTTTTGATGATGAAAAACCACAGCTTGTAAATTTTAACGGAAAATATCGCGGCGAACTCGGAAAATGGCAGGCAGAACACATGATCCATTCCCTTACGTCACACCAGATTTTAAAACCAGGCAGACATACACTGCGTTTTCGCGTACTGGATCCCGGAATAGTTCTTCAGAAGATTTTAATAAATACCGGAGGATTAAAACCGTCTTATCTGGGTGCGCCCGAAAGTGACAGGGTTTCACAGGATTAGTTTTAATTCAATAAAATTATGGTAAATATCTTTGAGAAATATAATAAACTAGGATGTTTAATAGCAGTATGCATTACATTTTCAGCAGCAGCTCAAATGAAAACATTTCCGTTACAGGAAGTGAGATTAGAAGACGGACCTTTTAAAAAGGCACAAGATGTTGATCTTAAATATATACTTGCCCTTAATCCCGATAAGCTTCTTGCGCCTTATTTAATTGATGCTGGTCTTCCGGTAAAGTCAACTCGTTACGGTAATTGGGAAAGTCTGGGGCTTGACGGTCATATTGCCGGACATTATTTATCGGCCTTGTCTATGATGTATGCTTCTACAGGAAATCCTGAGCTTAAAAACAGATTAGATTATATGATTTCTGAATTAGCCAGATGTCAGGATAAAAACGGAAATGGATATGTTGGCGGGATTCCGCAGGGAAAAGTTTTTTGGGACCGCATTCATAAAGGAGATATTGACGGAAGCAGTTTTGGCTTAAACAATACCTGGGTTCCCATTTACAATATCCATAAACTTTTTGCAGGATTAAACGATGCTTATCAATATACAGGAAACCAGCAGGCAAAAGAAGTTTTAATAAAATTGGGAGACTGGTTTATTGAAATGATAAAACCGCTGAGTGACGATCAGATCCAGAAAATTCTAAAAACAGAACACGGAGGCATCAACGAGTCTTTTGCAGATTTATATCTTATTACGAAGGATAAAAAATATCTGGAAACAGCTCAAAAAATTTCCCAAAAGAGTTTTTTAGAATCTTTAATAAAGAAAGAAGATAAACTTACCGGGCTTCATGCCAATACTCAAATTCCTAAAGTTATTGGTTTTGAAAAAATTGCTTCTATTTCAGCAGATAAAGAATGGTCAGAAGCAGTTACTTTTTTTTGGGATAATGTAACTCAAAAACGAAGCGTGGCTTTTGGCGGTAACAGTGTTTCAGAACATTTTAATCCTGTCAATGATTTCAGCGGCATGCTTAAGTCAAATGAAGGACCGGAAACCTGTAATTCCTATAACATGGAACGTCTCAGCAAAGCCTTATTTCTGGAAAAACAAGAAATGAATTATCTCGATTTCTACGAACGCACACTTTACAATCATATATTGTCAAGCCAGCATCCGGAAAAAGGAGGTTTTGTTTACTTTACACCCATTAGACCCAATCATTATCGGGTTTATTCACAGCCCGAAACCAGTATGTGGTGCTGTGTAGGATCAGGATTGGAGAATCATACAAAATATGGAGAATTAATTTACAGCCATTTTGATGAGGCTGTTTTTGTCAATCTCTTTATAGCATCAACCTTAAACTGGAATGAAAAAGGAATTGTAATCGAACAGCGTACAAAATTCCCTTATGAAAACAGCACCGAAATTGTTCTTAATCTCAAAAAAGCAAAAACTTTTGATTTAAATATCCGTCGTCCAAAATGGGCAGAAAACTTTAGAGTATTCATCAACGATAAAGAACAGAAAACAGAATTAAAACCATCGGGTTATATCAGTCTTAAAAGAAAATGGAAATCAAAAGATCATGTACGTATTGAATTTGAAACGAAAACCCATTTAGAGCAATTGCCTGATGGTTCTAACTGGAGCGCTTTTGTAAACGGCCCAATTGTTTTAGCTGCCAAAACTTCTAAAGAGGCATTAGACGGATTATTTGCGGATGACAGCCGTATGGGGCATGTCGCTTCGGGAAAATACATGCCAATGGATAAAGCTTATGCGCTTGTAGGCGAAAAAGCAAGTTATGTTTCCAGACTTAAAGAACTTGGCAATATGCGTTTTGCTTTGGATTCTTTAGAATTAGAACCCTTTTTTGAACTGCATGATGCACGTTATCAAATGTATTTCCAAACTTTTACTAAAGATGAATTTAAAGAAAAACAGGAAATACTGCGACAGCAGGAAATAAAAGAAATGGCGCTTGAAGCGAATACCATAGATAAAATTAATTGCGGAGAACAACAGCCCGAAGTTGATCATTTGTACAGAGGAGAAAAAAGTAATTCAGGATATGACGACGGCCGATTTTGGAGAAATACCCAGTCTTATATTTCCTATCAAATGATAAACAAAGACAAATCAGGAAAGTTCCTTGATATAAGTATTTTGGATACAATCAATGCCAATGATATTACTATAACGATCAACAACAAACCAGCAGAAATAGTCTCTTTAGAAAATAAAAAAATCAGGCTCGATATTGCAAAACAAGACGTTATAGCAATTAAAATAACAGCTAAAGACGGAAAAGTAAGTCCTAAGTTTTACCAATTACGAATAGTAAAAAATTAATCGGAAATTTTAAAAGTTCAGAAAATAAAACCATGAAAGTACTCTATAACCTATTAGCGATTTTTTTAATTCTTACCGGATCTAATGCGCAGGATAAAAAAGCCCAAAACCCTGTAATTTTTGCAGATGTTCCAGATTTATCCATTATCAGGATCGGAAGTAATTATTATATGAGCAGTACCACAATGCACATGAATCCGGGCGTTCCTATAATGAAATCAAAAGATTTAATTAACTGGAAAATTATAAACTATGCGTATGATACTTTAGGAAGCAGTGATGAACTAAATCTGGATAATGGCAAAAACACTTACGGACGAGGTTCATGGGCAAGTAATATCAGATTTCATAACAATATGTTTTATGTAACCACTTTTTCCCAGACTACCGGAAAGACGTATGTATATACCACAAAAGATATAGAAAAAGGGCCTTGGAAAGAAATTAGTTTTAGTCCCGCGTATCACGATCACAGTATTTTGTTTGATGACAATGACAGAGTTTACATGGTATATGGAAATGGTAAACTTTTTATTAAAGAACTACAATCAGATTTATCAGGAATAAAAGAAAACGGACTAGATCAGGTATTGATTGAAAATGCCAGCAGTCCGGCAGGAAATAACATTATGCTGGGAGCAGAAGGTTCTCAATTGTACAAGATAAACGGAAAGTATTATCTGTTTAATATTGTCTGGCCCAAAGACGGAATGCGTACAGTGCTTATTCACAGAGCCGATAAAATTGCAGGACCGTGGGAAGGAAAGATTGGTTTACAGGATTTAGGTGTTGCACAAGGAGGTTTAATTGACACCCCAGACGGAAAATGGTTTTCGTACTTCTTTAGAGATTATGGAGGCGTTGGCCGTATTCCATATTTTGTGCCTGTAAACTGGGTCGACGGGTGGCCTGTTTTGGGTGAAAATAATAAAGTGCCTCAATATCTTGATTTACCCGAAAGTAAAGGATTAATTCCGGGAATTGTGAATTCAGATGATTTCAGCCGAAAAAAAGGAGAAAAAGATCTGTCTTTAGTCTGGCAGTGGAACCATAATCCTGATAATTCGTTATGGTCTGTTCAGGAAAGAAAAGGATACTTACGATTAAAAACCGCTTCTATAACTAACACTTTAACTCAGGCAAAAAATACGCTTACACAAAGAACGTTTGGACCAGAATGTTCAGGAACGACACTTTTGGAAGTTTCTCAAATGAAAGATGGTGATTTTGCCGGACTTACTTTATTTCAAAAAGATTTTGGACTTGTTGGCGTAAAAGCAGAAAACGGATCAAAAAGAATTGTCATGATTGAAACAGTAAACGGCATTTCAAAAGAGATTCAAAGTGTTCCTTTCTCCGGAAATAAAATCTATTTCAAAGCTTCATGCAATTTTAAAGACAAAACAGATTTAGGACACTTTTACTACAGCCTTAACGGAAAAGAATGGATAAGCATAGGAAATGAAATAAAACTGCCTTACACGCTTCCTCATTTTATGGGCTACAGATTTGGTCTTTTTAATTATGCAGAGAAAAGCTTAGGAGGTTATGTCGATTTTGATTACTTCCATCTTGAGAATAAAAATTAAATGATAAACGAACAGCAGCATCTTTAATTCAAAAGAAAAAACATGAAAAATAATTATCTGTATCTTTTAAGTTTACTATGCTTTTTCAATTTAAACGCACAGCAGTATCCTTATAAAGATCCGTCGCTTAGTTCTAAAAAACGTGCAGAAGATTTAATTTCCCGATTAACGCTCGAAGAAAAAGCAGCTTTAATGTGCGATCAGAGTGATGCAATACCCCGATTAGGAATTAAAAAGTTTAACTGGTGGAGCGAGGCTTTGCATGGTTATGCCAATAACGATAATGTTACTGTTTTTCCTGAACCAATAGGTATGGCGGCATCGTTTGACGATCAATTGGTTTTTCGTGTATTTGATGCCGTTTCAGATGAAGGCCGTGCAAAATACAACCAATGGATACAAAACGGAAATGAAAACAAACGTTTCTTAAGCCTTTCGGTCTGGACGCCCAATGTAAATATCTTTAGAGACCCACGCTGGGGGCGCGGACAGGAAACCTATGGCGAAGATCCTTATCTGACTTCCAGAATGGGAGTTTCGGTTGTAAAAGGACTTCAGGGACCAGCAGATGCAAAATACCGAAAGCTCTTGGCCTGCGCTAAACATTTTGCCGTTCATTCAGGACCTGAATGGAGCAGACATGAATTGAATTTGAATAATGTAAAGCCGCGTGAACTATACGAAACCTATCTGCCTGCATTTAAGGCATTAGTACAGGAAGCCGATGTAAGACAGGTAATGTGTGCGTATCAGCGATTAGACGATGAACCTTGCTGCAGTAACACCCGATTATTACAACGTATTCTTCGCGATGAATGGGGATTTCAATATCTGGTAGTTTCAGACTGCGGTGCTGTTACTGATTTTTATACCACACATAAGGTTTCATCAGATGAGGTTCATGCCGCATCAAAAGCTGTATTGGCAGGAACTGATGTAGAATGTGTATGGGATAAATATCCGTTTAAAAAACTTCCGGAAGCCGTTGAGAAAGATTTAATCAAGGAAGAAGAAATTAATAAAAGTCTGCTTCGTGTTTTAATAGGCCGTTTTGATTTGGGCGAAATGGACGATGACTCGATTGTGCCTTGGGCTCAAATTCCGGCAAGTGTGCTGAATAGTAAAGAACATCAGCAATTGGCTTTAGAAATGGCTCAAAAGTCAATGACACTTTTACAGAATAAAAATAATATTCTCCCTTTAAATAAAAACGTAAATAAAGTGGCAGTTATAGGTCCAAATGCTGATAACGAACCTATGTTATGGGGAAATTATAACGGAACTCCCAATAAAACCATTACTATTAAAAAAGGAATTGAGGGAAAACTGGCTGCAAATAAAGTCCTGTATGATAAATCTTGTGATTTAGTTGAAGACAAAGTAACAGAGACTTATTTTGATCAAATTTCTTTTGAAGGAAAAAAAGGAATGAAAGCAGTTTATTGGAATAACCCTAATAGAGAAGGAAACAGTGTTATTTCGCAGCAAATATTAAATCCTATAAAAATGACCACAGCAGGTCAGCATGAATTTGCTTCAGGAGTTAAACTAGAAGGATTCTCTGCAAAATATGAAGCCGAATTTACAGCAAAAGAAACCGAAAACCTTGTTTTTAAAACCGGAGCGACTGGTGCTTTTGAATTGTTAGTTAACGGTAAATCGATCGCAAAGTATACCAATTGGCGTACTGTTCCTGGAAAAATCCCGTTTCCAGTTGAAGCAGGCATGAAATATAAAATCGAAATTCTTTTTGCACAATCCAATGATTGGCAGGCTAACTTAGAATTTGATTTTGGAAAAGAGTTTGATATCGACTTCAAAGCCTTGATTCAAAAATTAAAAGGTATTGACACCGTAATTTTTGCAGGAGGACTTTCGACTTTATTAGAAGGAGAAGAAATGCCTGTTTCTTTCCCCGGTTTTAAAGGTGGTGACAGAACTAATATTGAACTCCCTGCTGTGCAGAGAAAATGCTTAAAAGAACTTAAAGCAGCAGGTAAAAAAGTAATTTTTGTAAACTGTTCTGGATCTGCTATTGCTTTAACACCAGAAACAGAAAGCTGTGATGCTATTCTGCAGGCGTGGTATCCGGGAGAATCAGGAGGACAGGCTGTCGCCGATGTACTTTTTGGAGATTATAACCCTGCGGGGAAACTGCCAATTTCATTTTATAAAAACTCAGATAAATTAGGCGACTTCGAAGATTATTCTCTTAAAGGGCGCACGTATCGTTATACCACAGATGTTTTGTTTCCTTTTGGTTTTGGCTTAAGCTATTCTAAATTCGATATTCAGGCTGGAAATCTAAGTAAAAACAAGATAAAACCGAATGAAGATACACAGCTGAAATTTTCAATAAAAAACAGCAGTAAGCGCAGCGGAACAGAGATTGTTCAGGTGTATGTCCGAAAATTAAATGATACAGAAGGTCCGTTAAAAACATTAAAAGCTTTTAAACGAATTGAGTTAAAGGCAGGCGAAAAACAAAATGTTACAATCGATTTACCCGCATCTTCATTTGAGTTTTATGATGCTAAAACCAGAGGAATGAATATAGCTTCCGGCGAATACGAAGTGTATTATGGAAACAGCTCGGATACTAAAGATTTAAAAATGACTAAAGTGGTTATTCAGTAAACTAAAGACTGCCTCTTAAATTTCTTTATCAAATAAAAAGTAATTAATCTACAGCGAATTATGAGTTTTAAATATGTTTTATGTTTATGTCTGTTTAGTTTTTTAAGCCTAAATGCACAATCAGTTATAAAAAGCCCCGATGGAAAACTTAAAGTTTCTCTTTTTGTTTCTAACGGCCAGCCTTTTTATAGTATTTCTTATAATGAAAAAACGTTTTTAGAAAAGTCACCTCTTGGTCTTAAAACCAATGTCGAAGATTTTACAACCGGATTAGCTTTAAAAACAAATCCGGTTCAAAATAAAATTGACGAAAACTACCAGCTTCCTAATATAAAAAACAGCAATGTTCATTATGAAGCCAATGAAGCTGTTTTCTCTTTTACTAAGGAAAATAAAGCAGCGATTGACATTATATTTAGAGTGAGTAATAACAATGCGGCTTTTAAATATAAAGTATATCCGCAAAAGGAAAGCCGTTCCTGCGTGGTAGAGGGAGAAGCTTCAGGTTTTCTTCTGCCGGAAGGCACCACGACATTTCTTTGTCCGCAGAGTAAACCCATGACCGGATTTGCCAGAACTATGCCCAGCTATGAAACCTCATATACATTAGACGAACCTATGGGGAAAAACGGAATTGGAGAAGGATATACATTTCCTTGTCTTTTTAAAGTGAATAGTAACGGATGGGTTTTAATTTCTGAAACCGGTGTAGACAGTGGTTATTGCGCCAGCAGATTAATAGGACACGAAAAAGGATTGTACACTATTGGTTTTCCAATGGCAGGAGAAAATAACGGAAACGGAACAACAGCTCCCGGTATACCGCTTATTGGCGAAACGCCGTGGAGAACTATTACTGTGGGCGAAACTCTGAATCCTATTGTAGAGACAACAATTCCTTTTGATTTAGTAAAACCAAAATACGAAGCTTCAAAAGAATATAAATATACCAAAGGTTCGTGGAGCTGGATTATAAAAATGGATAACAATACTACGTTTCCGGTGCAGAAACAATATATAGATTTTAGTGCCAGGATGGGATATGAGACCATTTTAGTTGATGCACTTTGGGATACTCAGATAGGAAAAGATAAAATCGCCGAACTGGCACAATATGGGACCGAAAAAGGTGTCGGCTTGTATTTATGGTACAATTCAAATGGATATTGGAACGATGCGCCTCAAGGACCAAGAGGAATGATGGATAACAGTATCATTCGCCGTAAGGAAATGGCGTGGTTAAAAGAAATTGGTATAAAAGGCATCAAAGTAGATTTCTTTGGAGGCGACAAACAAGTGACCATGAAATTGTATGAAGATATTTTGAATGATGCTAACGATTTTGGACTGATGGTTATTTTTCACGGCTGTACATTACCAAGAGGCTGGGAGCGTATGTATCCTAATTATGCTTCAAGTGAAGCGGTGTTAGCGAGTGAAAATCTGCATTTTGGACAAGCAAGCTGTGACAAAGAAGCGATGAATGCGTCAATACATCCATTTATTAGAAATACAGTAGGAAGTATGGATTTTGGCGGAAGCGCTCTAAACAAATTTTACAATAGTGACAATACTCCCAATAAAGGTTCAAAACGAATTACTTCAGATGTGTTTGCTTTGGCGACGGCCGTACTTTTTCAAAGCGGTGTACAGCATTTTGCACTGGCACCAAACAATTTAACTGATGCTCCGGATTGGGCAGTAAAGTTCATGAAAGAAGTTCCCACGACTTGGGACGAAGTTCGTTTTTTAGATGGATATCCGGGTAAATATGTTATTCTGGCCCGCAGAAAAGGAACAAAGTGGTACATCGCAGGAGTTAATGCTCAAAAGGAAACCTTAAGCTTAAAATTAAAACTTCCAATGATGGTTTCTGATGCATCATTAACCTGTTATTTTGATGATGAAAAACTAAACGGAAAAGTAAAAACAGTACATCTTAAAAAGAACAAGGAAATAGAAATAAAAATTCCAGCCAACGGTGGAATACTAATAGTGAACTAAATTATAAAAAGAACATCTTCTGATATAATCTACCCAATATTGTGTTTTTATAAAATCAGCCATATATAGATTTTAATTTAAAAATCATTTAAAAATGTTTTCAAAGAAATGTTTTGCTGCTTTGTTTTTTATTATCAATAGTTTGTTTTCTCAAAATACATTTGAAAACTATCGATTTCGTCTGGTAGATAATACAACTTCAAAAAGCGGTATATATACCATTGCGCAGGATCAGTTTGGAATTATGTGGATGGGAACAAATGGTGCAGGATTGTATAAATATGACGGAATCAATTATATTGGTTATGAACAAGACTCCAAGCGAAATAATTCTATAAACAGCAATTTAATTTATACGGTTTATGTAGACAGGCAGAATCATTTGTGGGTGGGTACTGATGAAGGTTTATGCATATACAATAGAAATTTAGATACTTTTGAAAATATTGATCTTCGAAAAAAAGAAGACAAAGAAACTGTAGTTTCTGTAAAAAGTATCATAGAAGACAATAATGGCAACATTTTTTTAGGAACATTTAATAATGGTCTTCTCAGGTTAGATACGAAAACACATGAAATTACAAGGTTTAAACTTGATACTCCAAATGTTTCAAATTATTTAATCAATTCTTTAGTAAAAGATAAAAAAGGCACTATTTATTTAGGTACTAATTTTGGTCTAAAAGTAGTAGATCCAATAAAAAATGAAGTCAAAAAAGTAATCCTTCCTAAAGACAATGATTTAATCTCAGGCTCAATTGTATCTATGTTTTTTGACAGCGGCCAAAACCTATGGATTGGCAACGGATACAAAGGACTGGTAAAAGCCAATTTATATGCTGCGGTAAAACAAGCTGTCTCTTTTCCAATTACCAAAAAAAGAATCATGTGCATTCGCGAAGCAGATGATCACACCATTCTTTGTGCTACTGAAAATGACGGTTTAATCATTGTAGATGAACTGGGTGCTGTTCAAAAAAAATATGTAAACAGCAAATACAATAATCGCAGTCTCGGATCTAATTCTGTATGGTCTTTACTTGTAGACAAAGAAAAAAGAATCTGGCTGGGGTATTATAATAAAGGTTTGGGAGTTTTTGACCGCATAAACAGTAAGGTAAACGGAATAGAAAGTCTTCCCGGAAACCCGCAGTCGCTGCAAACCAATTGTGTTACCGGTATTGCCAAAGATCATCTGGGTCAGTTATGGATTTCTATGGAAGGCGGGGGCGTAGATATTTACAACCCCGAAACCAAAAACTTTCAACATATTACAAAATCAGACACCCGTTTTTATTCGGGATTAACAAATGACAATATCACAAAAGTTTTTATTGATCAAAAACAAAATGTTTGGCTTGCCAGCTGGAACGAAGGAATCTTTTTTCTAAAAAAAGGAAGCAGCACTTTTATTAATTACAATACAAAAAATACTCCGGATCTCACCTCCGACAATATAATGAGTATTGCCGAAGATTCCAGAGGTGTAATATGGATTGGAACTTTTTCAAAAGGACTTCATTATTACACACCAGCTGACGGGCGTTTTCATCATTGCAATCAGAAATCTTTTTATGCAATTGGATTAGCAAATGCAGACATTCGGAAAATCATGGTCGATTCTGATGATGAAGTCTGGGTTGGTTCTACAACCGGCTTATATAAAGTAAGTACAACGAATTTTATAACTTTTTCAGTAATGTCCCTAAGAGATAAAATGTCTGCAAAGCTTAAAAATCGTAAAAGCACGCATACTATCAATACTTTGTATCAAACTAAAAATAAAGAAATCTGGATTGGAACCGATGGTGCGGGATTGTTTACCTACAATAAAAAAAAGGATGATCTAAAATGGTATATAGATTTTAACGGCCTTCAGGAAAAATCAATAGCCTCTATTGTAGAATCTAATGATGGTGCGATATGGTTAAGCGGCAAAAAGGGAATCAGCAGGCTGGACTTAAAGAGCAAAACAACAGTAAATTATTCTACCTATGATGGTTTACTGGGGAATGATTTTAACAACAATTCGGTATTAAAAGATGAAAACGGAATTCTTTATTTTGGAGGTTATGAAGGCTTAAATTATTTTGATCCTTCAAATTTAAAAAAAAGCCGAAAACAGCTTCCAATTTATTTCACAGACCTGAAGCTATTTAATAAATCTGTAAAACCGCTGGAAAAAAACTCACCGCTTATAAAAGTAATATCAGAAACAAAAAAGATAATCCTTAAACATGATCAATCTGTTTTTACGATCGATTTTATTGGTATAAATTATTCTTTTCCCGCCAGAACAGAATTTGCTTATTACTTAGAAGGGTTTGAAGATTCCTGGAACTATGTAGGCAGTAAACGCTCAGCAACCTACACAAATCTTGCACCCGGAAAGTATATTTTTAAAGTTAAAGCTTCTGAAAAAAACGGAGTCTGGAGCCAAAAACCTTTAGAATTAAAAATTGAAATCCTGCCGCCCTGGTGGAAAACATCATTTGCCTATTTATTCTATTCTTTATTAGTATTAGCAGCGATTCATTTTGGCAATCAATATTATCAAAACAGGTTTAAACAAAAACAATTAATACAATTTGAAAAGAAAAAAGCAGCTCAAATTGAAAAATTAAATGATAAAAAGTTACAGTTCTTTACCAATATTTCACACGAGTTTAGAACACCGCTTACTTTAATTTTAAATCCCTTAGCCGATTTACTTAAAAACAACAGCACAGAACTTTCAAACGGTGTTTTGAATAAGCTGCAGACCATTCAAAAAAGTTCTGACAGACTTTCAAGATTAATCAACGAGCTGATGGATTTTAACCAGCTGCAGTTTAATAAAATGCCGCTCAAAGTACAGCAGTTAGAAGTAGTGGGTTTTACAAAAGATATTATAAGTTATTTTGATGAAGAAGCCCTGAGCCGTGGGATTGACCTTAAATTTGAATCGGATAAGAAAACATTAAAAGACTGGGTCGATCCGAAAATGTTCGAGAAAATTATTTTTAATGTAATATCAAATGCTTTTAAGGTTACTCCAGATAATGGAAGAATAACAATAAAATTAGTGATGAATCAGGAATTGGTTTATTTTCCGTCATTGACTCCTGCTTATACAAATCCTTCTTTTTCGGTTATTGTTGAAGATACCGGCGCAGGATTGGACAAAAAAGATATTAAACGAATTTTTGATCGTTTCTATCAGGTAAATAATTTGAATAAAGCCTATTACGGAAGTACAGGAATAGGTCTGGAAGTAGTTCGCGGTTTTGTTGAACTCCACAAAGGAATTATTGAAGTCGAAAGTGTATTAGGAGCAGGCACCACTTTTAAATTAATATTTCCCACAGGAAAAGACTTTTTTAGTGAAAATGAAATACTGCATGAAGAATTAAAAAAGGAGAAAAAAATAAGTTTCACGCCCATAGTTGAAAAAGAAGAAATTCAATTACCGGAAGATCAGGAAAAACAAGATCGGGTGTATACTATTTTGATTGTGGAAGATAACACAGAACTTAGAAATTATCTAAAAAACGAACTTAAAAAAGAATACAAAGTACTGACTGCCGAAAACGGTCAGATTGGTTTGGAAACTGCTTTACAAAAACTGCCCGATTTGATTTTGACCGATGTAATTATGCCGGTTATGAATGGTTTAGAGTTGTGTAAAAGTATTAAAGCAGATTTAAAAACAAGCCATATTCCGTTAATGATGCTTTCGGCAAAAGCATTAATAAAAGATAAACTCGAAGGAATAGATTCCGGTGCAGATATGTATCTGAGTAAACCATTTGACATGGATATTTTAAGGTCCAGTCTGGTACAGCTGCTAAAAAGCAGGCAGATTATGTTCAATAAATTCTACAACGGCATTACGCCAAAGGCAAAAGAAAAAACCACCACGCTGGATAATGAATTTATAAAAACAGTGCTGCATTATGTTAATGAAAATATTAACGAATACGAACTCAGTGTTGAGGTTCTGGCATCGAAGGTATTTTTAAGCCGAAGCCAGTTGTACCGAAAAATAAAAACACTTACAGGAGTTTCAGTAAATGAGTTTATACGCAATGTACGTTTAGAAAAAGCAAGAGAATTAATAGAACTTGGCAATGATAATATAACCGAGATTAGTATTAAAGTTGGTTTTAGTTCTCCTTCATATTTTACAAAATGTTATAAAGAAAAATACGGACAACTGCCTACGCATAATAAATAGTCAGTTTCTTTTTTAATTATTTCTAAAGACGGTTTTATACCGTCTTTTTTTTTTGCTCTAACAGCAGAATTTTTTTTACATATGAAGGCTTTAATTGTTGAAAATCAGAATGATTAATGTCAGATTTCTTTTGAAGTAATTATCGAATAATTGCAATCAGCATCTTTTTTTATTTCATACATAAAAAAAGAAACACATTATTATTAAAATCCTATTTCTGTTTTTTTAGTAAATGGCTTAATAACAGTCAATTAGGCGATTTCTGTAGTTTTCATGCTACAAAATTGATAGTTTTTGCATCATTTTTAATAGGTAAAATTTAGGTTAAGCTTATATTTTTGGATTGTAAGAAAACTAAAACAACCCATAAAACAAGTATTAACAATTTTAAAAATTACAGTATGAAATGAACACTAACTTATTTATTAAATCCTTATTTGAATAAAATTAGAAGAGCTGCAACAGCTTTTCAATTTTATAAGTAAGCCTGCAATAAATAAAAAAACTTTACAACCGAATAACTATTTAAACTAATCAAAAAACCAATTGAAATGATGTTAAAATTAAAATTTGCAATAATTACATTGCTAATAATCAGCAGTCATACTATAATGGCACAGTCTAAGACTATACATGGGGTGATTACAGATCCTTCGGGGTTTCCTCTCCCGGGTGCCGGTGTTAATGTAGAAGGTTCAAAAAACAGCACCTCTACAGATTTTGACGGAAAGTATACTTTAAAAGATGTTAATCCTACAGATAAAATTACCTTTTCGTTTGTAGGTTTGATTTCTCAAACAATTACAGTAGGAACAAGAAGCAATATTGATGTCACACTGGCATTATCCACACAAAATTTAAATGAAGTTATAGTAGGATACGGAACGCAAAAAAAAGCTAAAGTAACCGGAGCAATCTCTACAGTAGGTTCAAAAGATATTGCTGCAGTACCCATTACAAATGCAGAATCGGCTTTACAGGGAAGAGCTGCCGGTGTTACTGTTGTAAATGGCGCGCCGGGTTCTAATCCTACCGTTACCATTCGTGGTTTGGCTACTATGGGAAATAGTGCTCCTTTATACGTAATTGACGGAGTTTTGACAGGAAACCTTTCGGGACTGAGTCCTAATGATATTGAATCGATGTCTGTTTTAAAAGATGCTTCAACAACAGCTTTATATGGTTCAAAAGCTTTTAATGGAGTAATTATGGTAACCACAAAAAAAGGAAAAAAAGGACCAGGTCAGCTCACTTTTAGCACTTACGCCGGTTTTCAAACTATTACCAAAAGATATGATGTTTTAAATACACAGCAATATCTGCAGTATGCTAAAGATCTGGGAAGTGATTTAACAGCAAGAGCAGCTGAATTTGGAAACATTAATACCAACTGGCAGGACAAGATTTTTCAAAGCGGTTTAATGCAGGATTATAATTTAAGTTTTTCAAATGGTACCGAAACTTCTACAGCCCGTTATTCTGCCGAATATTTAAAGCAGGAAGGAGCCGTTATTAATACAGGTTTTGAACGTTATTCTTTTAGAGCCAATAATACACAGGATATCGGCAGACTTAAAGTAGGAAGTAATATTGGAATATCTTTCAGTACAATCAATCCGGAACGCAGCTCAGGAGGAAGAACATTACTTGAACATGCAATAAAAATGGCGCCTTATTTACCAGTTTACAACGATGCTAGTTTAGGAGGTTATCAAGGACCAAGCGCTATTGACGGCAATGATGCAGAAAATCCTGTTCGTGTAGCAAATTTAGGGTATCAAAAAATAAACAATCTCTCAATAATAGGAAATATCTACGCTGAATTAGAGATTTTAAAAGGTTTAAAATTTAAATCACAAGTTTCATTGGATTACTACACAGGTAAAGATCATACATTCGTACCGAGCTACGCTGATGGTTCTTACCACAGACAGGCGTTTTCTACAACAAATGAAACCAACTCGCAAGGCCAGACTATTGTTTACGATAACAGCTTAACATACAAAACTACTTTTGCTGCAAAGCACAATTTAGAAGTTTTAGGTGTTATAACGAAAATTGACGGAAAGTCACAAAATCTGGTAGCAGGAAGCCGTTACAATATTTCAGACGAAATTGATCAGCTGCGATATAATGAAGGAAATTTAAGTTCTGCAAATTACGTAGAAAAGAATATTGGATATATTGCCCGTATCAATTATGATTATGATGATAAATACCTGCTGGCTGTTTCCGGACGCCGTGATGCATCTTCTCGTTTTGGAGCTAATAACCGCTGGGGGAATTTCTATTCAATAGCGGCAGGATGGAATATAGCCAAAGAAAGTTTTATGGAGAATTCTATTTTCAGCACTTTAAAACTTAGAGCAAGTACAGGAACAACCGGAAATGACAGAATAGACAATTACCAATACGCAGCTACATTGCTTGCTGATTATAATTACCCAATTGCAGGCGGAAATGCACCGGGTGTATCTCTGGGAGTTGCTTCAAATCCTGATTTGAAATGGGAGTCTAAAAAGGATAGAAACATAGGTGTAGATTTTGGTTTGTTTGACGATCAATTCACAGGATCTTTTGAATATTTTAATAATAAAAGCAGTGATATCCTTTTTGCAGTTCCTTTAGCAGCTTCTGTTGGATCTGCCGGAGGCGGAACTCAAATTCAAAATATTGCCGATGTAAAAGTATCCGGATATGAAATCAGTTTAAGTTACAATGACAGAAAAGGAGATTTCACATGGTCTGCTACAGCTAATTTAGGAACAAGTAAAAATGAAGTAACAAGTTTAGCACCGGGAGTTACCAGTGTATTGGGAGGTCCAACTGCAAGAGCAGGTTTAGAGAACTTTTCTAGACTTGAAGTAGGCCAGCCGTTATTTTACTTTTATGGTTACCAGACAAATGGAATTTATCAAAACCAGGCAGAAGTAGATGCTGTTTTTGGACCGGGTCAGACAAATATACAGCCGGGTGATATTAAAATTGTGGATCGTGACGGAAATAAAGTCATCAATTCAAACGACAAAACGAATATTGGAAATCCATATCCTGATTTTACGTATGGTTTAAATATTACTGCAGCTTATAAAAAGTTTGATTTTAACTGTTTCATTACAGGAGTTCAGGGGAATGATATTTACAATGCCAATACTTTTGACTTAAAAGGAATGAATCGTTTGTTTAATGCCAGTACTGATGTTTTAGACAGAGCAATAGTTGCGAATGGAGTCGTTACAAATCCATCGGCAACTCTGCCTAGAGCGCAGGGAGCAGATATTAACTGGTCTTCAGCAAATCAGCGCTATATTGAAGATGGTTCTTATACGAGATTAAAAAATATCACATTAGGATATACCTTATCAGGAGAAACATTTGATAATCATTTTTCAAATATAAGATTCTATGTAAGCGGTCAAAACCTTATTACTATTACGAAGTATACGGGATTAGATCCTGAAATTGCACGTGCAGACGGAAACGCAAATTCTGCAGGTATCGACTTAGGAAGATATCCACAGCCTAAATCAGTAATTTTTGGACTTGATGTTAAATTTTAATTTATAAGATGATGAAAAAAATAAAATATATAGTTGCAGCATTGTTGGGAGTTTTTGCAATGCAGTCATGCGACACTGCGGAATTAGAATTAAAAAATCCAAATACGCTTTCGCCCGATACTTTCTTTAAAACTGCAGCACAGGTAGAATCTTCTGTAAATGCAGCGTATGCAAATTTACAGACAAGAGGACTTTATGCCCGAAACCTAGCTTTTGCAATGGATCTTATGGGGCAGGATGCAGCAGGAAATCCCCAGTTAGAAGGGAATAAAAAGCCTTTTCAGGATTTTTCTTTTAATGCCGGAAATGATATTATTCAGTATTATTGGGAATCTTGCTTTTTAGGAATATCCAGAGCTAATTTTGTACTGGATAATGCAGATAAGATTAATGCTCTGCCAGATGTAGTTTTATCACAAGAGAGAAAAAATAAATTTTTGGGAGAAGCACATTTTTTAAGAGCTTATTATTATTTCCTTTTAGTAAATCGTTTTGGTGATTTACCAATTTATAAAACCGGAACTATTGTAGGCGCGGCAAGAAGCCCTAAAGCAGAAGTTTATAATTTGATTAGAGATGATTTTGAATTTGCTTCTCAAAACCTTCTTTCTAAGAATGGTGAACAAGCAGGAAGAGCCACAAAAGAAGCTGCTTATGCTTATCTGGGTAAAGTATTACTTTATGAAAAGAAATACGATCTGGCTTTAGCCGCTTTAAACAATGTTACAGGATTCAGCCTTGAAGATAAAGGCAGTTTTTACAACAACTTCATGGAAGAAACAGAACATGGAAAAGAATCTGTTTTTGAAATTGAATTTAATGAAAACAACGGAACTGGTAACAAATGGGATGATGCAGGAAATAGCGGCGGAACTGGTTTTGCTGAGTCAACTCTGAGAGGACAGGAATACGGTAATTTGAGCTGGTTTAATGTGTATCCGCCAGATGCGCTGCTGGATTCTTATGAGGCTGGAGATTTACGTTTTGACGATACTTTTTATGTTCCGGGTTCAAAATATTTAAAAGGAACCCTAACTATGACAGCGCAAAATTTTAATACATCTGCAGGACTTAGAAGAGCAGGCTGGAAAAAATACCAGAATTATTATAAAAAAGAGGATGAAGCAACACAATCGAGTATCAACTTCAAAGTTATGCGTTATTCAGATGTACTGCTTATGAAAGCAGAATGCGAAAACCAAAGAGATGGAGGTTCACAGACTGCCGCCATTGCCTATATCACACAAGTAAGAGATCGTGCAGGTTTAACAACTGCCATTGCTCCAACAAAAGAAGCTGTTTTTGCTGCAATTGTGCACGAACGTAAAGTTGAATTTGCAGGAGAGCAAAGCCGTTTTGATGATATTATCAGATGGGGCATTGCGAGCACAGAGTTAGCAGGAACAGGTTTTCAGGCTGGTAAAAATGAATTATGGCCAATTCCAAACAGAGAAACATCTTCTAATCCAAATATAAAACCAAGCGATAACAATCCTGGTTATTAATGATTAAATTATGTTAGATTGAGTTAAGTAAGTTAGTATTTAGGTAAACAGCGCATTTTAATGCGCTGTTTATTTTTTTATAGGGATGTGAAAAGTCGAAAGTCGAAAGTCGAAAGTCGAAAGTCGAAAGTCGAAAGTCGAAAGTCGAAAGTCTGCAATCTACAATCTAAATTCTACAATCTAAATTCTAAAATCCAAACCCTACAATCTAAATTTCCCCATCATCATTATCGTCTTTCTTTCAAATCAGTTTCAATTTGAATTTCCATTTTTTTATCTATTACATAAAAGCATAATAGAACAGCGCTAATAATAAATATAAAGCCGGGATAAATACTTATTGAAAGTTTAATTCCTTCTACCGCTGCAGGGACCTGATTAACTTCTTCGGCTACATAACCATATTTAGAAAGAAAAGCCGCGCCTAACGCACTGCCAATACTAATGCCAATTTTTAATCCAAATATCATGGCCGAAAAAATGACAGCGGTTGCTCTTCGGTTGTTTTTCCATTCGCTGTAATCAGCTACATCAGCAATCATAGCCCATAATAGGGGAATAGTTACCCCATAAATAAATCCATGAAGTAATTGAGTCAAAAATACCATAGCAACGGCTGATCTGCTGTAAAAATTAAATGCCAGCAGACTTAACGCAGATAAAAAAATGAAAGTAATATAAACGTTTCTTTTGCCAAAAGCATCAGCCAGAGGTTTTGAAAACATAATTCCGAAAATCATAAAAATAATTCCTCCGGCATTAAAAAGGCTGAATGCAGAAGTCGGCGCATCCTTCGGCCAGTGAAAATCTATAAAACCCATTGCTGTTAAAGAATGATTCAAATGTTCGATAAATGCTGTAAAACCAATATCATGTAAAAAAATAATTTGGGCATCCGGATCCAAATAATATTTAAAGTAAAAAACATACATACCGCCTTTTAAAGACAAAGTGATAAATACCAGAATAGTAACCAATAACATAACCAGCCACGGACCGTTTTTAGATAAATCCATAAAATCCTGCTTAACGGTAGATTCCTGATTTTTTGCCGGAATGATTCTTTCTCTGGTAGTAAAAAAAGTAACCACAAAACAAATCACTCCAATAACAGCAAATAGTATCATGGTATTTTTAAAACCAACAGCTTTATCGCCATTTCCTAAAATTAAAACAAAAGGCAGTAAAAGTGACTGAACTATAAATTGGGCGATCATTACAGCAACAAAACGATAGGAGGAAAGACTGTTTCGTTCTTTCATGTCGCCTGTCAAAACACCGCTTAAAGCTACATAAGGTAAATTGTTTGCAGAGTAAATTAATACAAGGAAGAAATAAGTCAGCAGGGCATAGGCTATCTTTCCTGATATTCCAAAATCCGGACTTAAAAAAGAAAGAACAGCAGCAATTCCAAAAGGTAAAGAAGTCCATAAAATCCAGGGCCTGAATTTCCCCCAGCGCGTTTGAGTACGATCTGCAATAACTCCCATAATGATATTAAAAAAAGCACCAATAAAACCGCCCGTAAAAATAATTACACTTGCTGTGCCGGCTGGAATTTTATATACATCTGTGTAAAAGAAAGCCAAAAATGTAAGCAGAGTCTGAAAGATCAAATTCGCTGCAAAATCACCTAAACCGTAACCTATTTTCTCCAGTACAGAAAGTTTCTTCAATGTAGTATTCATAAATATATCAAGTGCTTTTTTATTGGCTTTTATTTTACCATTTTAATTGCTTTAAAGTGTTTTTTATCAAATAAATAAACACTTTATCTCATTCCTTATATAGAGAACGCTACTGTAAAAATAGCCTGAAAGTTGAAATAAGTGTATCATTTTTGAAGCCTATACTATCATTTTTGAAGCATGAGTTTGTTTCAGTAAATCTATCGAATATAAATGCCTGTTTTTATTTGAGAAATTGAAAAATATAATTTTTAAAACTCGAACTTTTATTTGAATAAAAATGAAAATTCTTTTTTTCAATATTCAAAAAATCAAACATAATTACACAACCAGTTGTTTTGTTTGTTTTTTATTTTATGTTTAGATGAATTTTTATATTGTATTGTGCTGATAAATAGTTGTTAATGGGTGTTTTTTGATCGTTTATATTTTTTGCGAGTTCTTTAATAAAAACAATAAAACTCATTTTAATCATTATTTTTAAATTGCAAATTATTCTTGTTGTTGCGTATTATTTGTTTTTTGTTCTTTAATAATGAATATATGTTTTTTAAATTAGATGTTTTTTAAATAATTAGTATAAAATTAAATTACAATCGGTTGCGTATTTATTGTTTTTTGATTATATTTGTTATAAATACACTTATAAATAAAGCTGAGAACCTGAACGCAATACAATAGCTTTATTATAGAGTTGAGTTATGTTAGTTAGTTTTTCAAAAAGTCGAAAGTTTAAGCGCTTTCGGCTTTTTTTAGGATAAAAGAAAATCAAAAACCAAAAAATATGACAGTACATCATAATATTACCAATGGATACCTGAGTAAAATACATCTTCTGCTATTGATTTTTGCTTTGATTGTTCCAGCTTTTGTTATTAGCCAGAATAAAAAGAAAATAGATAGAGAACTCAAAAAGCCTCAATACCGTAATCTTTTTAAGGAAGCAGGTTACAGCCAGGATGATATTGATAAGAAATTAACCAAAGCGTATTATGATGTTTTTGAAGGACCGGATAAAGTTTATTTTGAAGAAGGAGATTCTTTAGGATACGTCTCTGATGTTAAAAACAAAGATGCCCGTACCGAAGGCATGTCCTACGGAATGATGGTTGCTGTTCAATTCAATAAAAAGGATGTTTTTGATCGTCTCTGGCGATGGTCGGTTAAATATATGCAGCATCAGGACGGACCAAGAGAAGGATACTTTGCATGGAGTGTTAATCCGCAGACTAAAAAACAGAATTCTGCAGGTTCTGCTTCAGACGGCGAATTGTATTATATAACGAGTCTGCTTTTTGCTTCTAATAAATGGGGCAATGATACAGGAATTAATTACTATAAAGAAGCCAGAAGAATTTTAGATGCCATGTGGAAAAAAGACGGCACCGGAAATATCTATAATATTATAAATACGGAACACAAACAGATTTCCTTTGTACCGGAAGGCGGCGGTTACAACTGGACAGATCCTTCTTATCATGTTCCTGCTTTTTACGAAATATGGGCATTGTACGCCAAAGACGGTCACGAACAGTTTTATAAAGAATGTGCCGAAGTTTCTCGTAAATTTTTGCACAAAGCCTGTCATCCTGTAACGGGTTTGACTTCAGATTATACTGAGTTTAACGGCGAACCGCATCCAACTCCATGGCTTCCTCCCGGATTTCGTTATGATTCCTGGCGCGTTCCTATGAACATCGCAATGGATTATACCTGGTACGGAAAAGACAAAGAATGGCAGGAAGATTATGCGAAGCGATTTCAAAATTTCCTGAGATCAAAAGGATTAGAAACTTATGAGGATCAGTTTAATCTGGATGGTTCTACTCCGGAATTTATTCTTCAGGCAGGACCGGTTAAAAAGCTGAGACATTCAATTGGGTTAGTAGGAACAGCTGCTACAGCATCATTAGTAAATAAAGATAAAGCAAGTATAGATTTTGTTCATGCGGTTTGGAATGCCAAACTAGAACCTTATGAAGACGGTTACTTTGATCCGTATTATGATGGATTAATGTACCTCTTCAGTTTAATGCATCTGAGTGGAAATTACCAAATTATAGTCCCAAAAGGTTAACCCATTTTTTTGTCTGGCGAAGCAGGTTTTACACAGACAAATCAGGAATAATCGTTTTTTAAAAAAAAGGAAACTTTTCAGCGTCTAATTTCTGTTTTTCTGCATCAATTTTTTCATAATAACGTAAAATACAACATCTATGCTATTAACTGCCTCAAATGTAGTATTCTGTTGTATTATATAGAGTTATTTTTATTATTTAATAAATATTAACATCTAAACCACAAATTATGAGAAAGTTAAACAGTATTACATTATTGATGGCATGTGTCTTAGGATTTTGTTCCTGCGCTGAAAATTCTGCAACAGAAAAAACATCAGAGGAGATGAGTACAAATGGAAGTACTAAAAAAATAGCCGGAGCTCCCTGGGTAAAACAATTTGAAGATACCTTTGATGTAGGCTCGAATTTGTCACAATGGACAAAAGAACAACGTGCCGATTACAATTCCTGGTATTGTGATTATGCCAGTTCTGTACCTACCACACAATGGCGCGACGGAAGACAATGTTTGGAAATCAAGACTACAAAATTAAGCACGTACAAGTACCAATCTGGTTTTATTACTTCTAATTACCAATACAAACCGGAAAATAATACAGAGTATATGCTTTCGGCTAATATTAAATTAATAGCGATGGATGGCGGGACTTATAAGTCTTTTAAAGATACTTATGGTGCGTGGCCGGCTTTTTGGTCTGTACAAGGAAACGGCTGGCCTACAAAAGGAGAAATCGATATTATGGAAGGTTATTCTTTTGCGCCTAATGCAAGTCGTTTTACTTCGAACATTTTTTATGGAACTACTGTTGGAAACAATTCATTAGGAAATTCTGCTGAAAGAAATTATCCGGCTAGTTTTAATATTGACGGAAATAACGGATGGCACTTATATGAATCTTTCTGGAAAATGCAAAACAATGTAGTTACCGTAACCATTAAGGTTGATAATGTAACAGTTGCCACGTATACAAACAGCAGTGTATCGAATTTAAATTTTAATAATTTTGGAACACATGCTATTATTTTTAATGTAAATGTAGGTTCAAAAGACTCGAATTTTATTGATCCTAATAAACTAAACTTATTTTCAACTGTAATGATGTGGGTAGATGATGTTACGGTTTACAAAAGACCAATTTAATATTGCCATTTTAAGAGTCAATTTTAACACATAGAGACATAGATCCCCAGGCCTTAAAAAAGGCGTTTCACTTATTTAAAATAAACATAGGGGCTATTTGTTAGAAAAATAACTCATAAATCACGATCAAATAAAAAAGCCTGCGAAATCTATGTTTCGCAGGCTTTTATTTTTTATTAGGTAATCTTCAGATTTAATCTAAACCTTCTAAAAATCCGGTATGTGAACTTTTGACTGCAAAATTAGAATCATACAATAAAGGCCAGTCATTTCCTGGATGGTTCAGTTCAGTGCTGTACAGAATCCATGATTCATTATCTTTCATTCCCCAAATGGTTAAGGCATATTTATTTGCTGCCGGAAGCGCATTATAAATTTTTACTATTTCTTTGTATTTTGCTTTTTGAGCCAGTCTTCTTTCGTTTGTAAAACTAGAAATATCATTAAATTGGTTTACTTGTATATCCAATTCTGAAACATGAATTTTTAAACCTTTTGCCACCGCTCTGTTTAGATCTGTTTCTATCTGTGCTTTGGTTGGGCTCAAATAAGTGTTGTGCATTTGAAAACCAACACCGTCAATAACTTTTGCAGTTTTTAAATCCTCTAGAATAGCAAACACTTTATCTTGTTTTGCAATATTAGTTGACGTAGCATAATCATTATAGAACAACAATAATGAAGTGTCACCTGCAGCAATTGCAGCATTTCTGGCCCATTGAAAACAGTCTTTTACATAGTTTGGTCCCATTCGCTGCAAGAAAATTGTATTTCTCATAGCACCGCCGTTATCATCAACAGCTTCGTTAACCACATCCCATGATTTTACTTTTCCTGCATAATGTGTAACCACATCTGTAATGTATTTTTTTACTTCTGCAGCAAACTCAGCATCAGTTCCAGAGAAATCTTTCAGCCACTGCGGCACTGCATTATGCCATACTAAAGCATGACCGTGCACATTGATGTTATTGGCATTTCCGTACGCCACAATTTTATCAGCTACAGTCCAGTTGTAAACACCGCTTGCAGTCGAAATTTGATCCATTTTCATTTCGTATTCTGCAGAAATACTGCTGAATTCATTTCTCAGGATAACATCATAAGGTGTTCCGTTTGTAAGCTGTGAAGCTTTTATTGCCATACCTACAAAAAACGGGTTCGCTAATTTATTTACTTTAACCTTTAAAAAAGTAGGATCTTCGGGAATGCCATTAGAACCTGTAGTAACAACACTAATCACATTTGAATAATCCGAAATTTGGGCTTCTGTTTTAGCTCTCACTCGGTAATAATATTGTGTTCCGCCGGTTAAACCTGTTACAACTTCATTTAAATCAGTAACTTCTTTTGAATTGTAATTAGGAAGAATAGTGGTAAAATCTTCGCTGGTTGAAACATCCAAAAGATAACTTTTTGAATGGGAAACATAATTCCATTTTGCTTTAAAACCGTTATCATTTACATCTTTTGGAGCGTTGGCAACTGGTGTTTCCAGAATTTCAGCAGCGTCGTTATCGTCTTTTGAACACGCATTTAGAAAAAAGACGACGCTTATCAGCATTAATAAAAATTTACTTTTCATACTGTTTTTTATTATAGAATATTCTCTATTGTTAAGATGAATACTCTGATTTATAGTTTCTGTTTTTTATTATATAACACATTGGTTGTAATTACTTTATTCGTTTTTCAAGAATCATAAAAAAATAAACTCATAGAAACATAGATTACAAAGCCTTAAAAAAGGCATTTCATTTATTGAAAATAAACATAGTGCGCTATGTGTTAGATACATGTTTCTTTTTATAGTCTTTTTCAAGAAATAAAAGCTATGTTTCTATGTGTTAACATAATTATACCAATGGGGTTATATAGTTTACTTTATAAAAGAGGCTGTTTTGACCACAGCCTCTTTTTAATTTAAGAGAAATTATTGATAACGAATTTTAATATTATCAAATTTAATGGCACTTGGATTAGGTGAATCTCCCTGAGCCACTCCAACTTTAATTTCGTTAATTTTAGAAGGGTTTAAAGTTGCAGCTGTATTAGATCCAAATCCGTAATTATCTTTAAAATCAGCAATTGAAATGGTTTTTGTAGACCAGTTTACATCGGTTATTTTAAAATTATATCCATAATTTACGCCGTCGATAGTATTTAACTGGATTGCAAAATTAGCCCCAACAACATTTGCACTTACATCAATATCGATAAAAGCTTTTGTAGCATCTGTATTAGAAGCACTTAAGAAACTGGCTCCGCCGCCGCCACTGCTTCCGTTATAACCATTTGCATTTGAACCGCCCCAGGCTAACGTAGTGTAATTTCCTGTTGGACCGCCTGTTGAAGCGGTATTAAAACTTTCTATATCGCCGTAAGAAGTCCATTCTGTTCTGGCTCCATTTCCGTCAAAATCAGATACCAACACGATCGTTGCAAAGTCGATTGTTTTCTTTGCAGTACCACCCGGTGTAGTAATAGCAAGTTCTGATCCTGAAACGGCATTTGCAGGCAAACCAATAACAATAGAAGAAGATGATTTTACAGTATAACTTACCGCTTTTCCGCCTAAGGTTACTGATGAAATATTATAAAACCATGTTCCTTCAATTTCCAATGGAAATCCCGGAGTTGCTACTGCCGGAATTATTTTTGTAATTGTTGGATCAGGCTGTAAAATTTCAATATTCTTAGTTACCGAACCAGATGCGGTTGTAAATGTAATGGGCTGAACACCAAATCTGCTTCCTAATTTTTCATCAAAAGGAATAGTGAAAATAAACGATTTATCTGAATTATAGTTGGGATTGAAAGTGATGTTAATAGTATTATCCAGCGTAATTTTTTTTAATCCCTGCAAACCATTGCCTTCAACTCTGACTTTGTTTTGAGGGAACGCCTGATTAAGTAAATCTCCGGGTTCAGCAACCATAGCTTCTACGTTTGCAGTAACCGCATCGTCATTCTGGCAGGCTGTAAAAGAAGCCAGAGCCAAAAGAATCAGAATTCTATATTTTATTTTATTGATCATGGTATAAGTTAGTTAAAGTTAAATGGAACCGGAGGTTCTAATAATGATGGATTAGTATCAATAGCAGACTGTGGTAATGGCAGTTCAAAATAATTGCTTCCCGGAGTTATCTTTCTTGAAATCAATTCTGTTCTGGCATCATCAGAATAAAAACCAACTTCCTGCTGTGAAATAATAGCTGTTGCTTCTGCTAATCCACGGCGTTTAAGGTCAAAGAAATATTGTCCTTCCAGTGCAAATTCAACTCTTCTTTCGTTAAACAATTCATCTCTTGTCAATACTGTTTTAGCCGGCAGTCCTGCTCTTGCTCTTACTTCATTAAAAGAACTTAAAGCAGATGCAGAAGTTGTAGAACCAGCTCCGGCCAAAATCGCCTCAGAATTCATTAATAAAATATCAGAATATCTTAAAATGATGGTGTTTTGTGAAGTTCTCATAAAGAATACATCGTTTCTTTCTGCGGCAGAACCTACAATGTATTTTCTGAAATTAGCCGCTGTAGAAGAGTATATTTTTTTATACGTAAATCCGCCTTGGTTTTTTAATAATTCAGGGTAGAAGTCACCATCTGTCATGATTGTGCTTTTCTTTCTGGTATCTTTGGGTTCGAATCCATTTTGTAATGAGATAGAAGGAAGATAAACGCCCCATCCGTCACCACCGCCTGTAATTCCTGTACCTCCCGGAACGATATAAGCCTGATTGGTATTTTGTGTTCCCCATTCTGTTGCAATAGCTTTCCATTGCAAAGCAAACATACTTTCGGCACTGTTATTATTTTCCGGACTGCTGAATAAGTTTCCGTAATCCTGAATTAAAATATATTGGTTACCAATAATTTTTTGAGTTAAAGCGGCACATTCTCCATATTCATTTAATGTCAAGTGTACTTTTGCCAAAATTCCCATTGCTGCATATTTGGTCACATATCCTTTTTTTGCAGCTCTTTCTGGTAAATTTTCAACGGCATATTCTAAGTCTTGTTTGATGAATTTATAAACATCAGAAACAAGATTTCTTTTTGGCTGTGCTGCAGAACCTGCTTTATTTATGATTGGCACAGCTCCAAAAGTTCTTACCAGGTAGAAATAAGCATTTGCTCTCATGAATCTTGATATGGCGATAGCATTTTTATAGGATGCTTCCGGCAGTTCGCTTTTTCTGTCCTCAACTAAACTCATTAAATTATTAGATTGATCGATAACCGAAAACAACGAAACATATCCTTCTGTTAGAATTGGGTTTTGTGACGTTACCTGAGCATCTTTAAACTGAGCATAAGCACCATCAAAAGTAAAAGCATTACCGGCGTACATATCTCCAACAGCAATCAGGAATTTATCATTAAAGGTGAACCACGGTTTAAAATACAAACTCTCGGCAATTCCGTCAAAAGCCGTAACGCCTTCAGGTAAATCGCCTGGTGTTAATTGATTTTCAGATGGTGCATCCAAAAAATCATCTGAACAAGAAAATAAAGACAGCAATGGTATCAGCATTCCCATCATAAAAAGTTTAAAAAGTTTTTTCATAACTATTTTTTTATGTTAATGATTATGAATCATTAAGTTAAATGTGTTTTTATTAATCTTAGAATTCTAAATTCACTCCTGCAGAAATTGTTCTTGGCACTGGGTAACGTCCTAAATCAATTCCGCTCAAGGTTATATTCTGGTCTAAATTTCCAAGGGCAGGGTCAAAGCCGCTATATTTTGTAAATGTGTATAAATTTTGAACGTTTACGTACAATCTTACTTTAGAAATAAAAGAGTTATCGAATATTTTGCTTGGTAAATCGTAGCTCAACGAAACATTTTGAATTCTTAAGTAAGAACCATCTTCCACAAATCGATTCGAAATTCTTCCGTTGCCATTTGGATCGTTAAGAGTAATTCTAGGCACATCAGTATTTTCGTTTACACCAGGTTCAAAAGCATGTATTGCCTGAGTGCTGACATTTCCAAATCTGTCCCCAAATCCCGGATAAATTCCGTCTATGTAATGACGTGTAAAATTGTAGATCTGGTTGCCTTGGCTTCCTGTTAAAACTATTCCAAGATTGAAGTTTTTGTATCTAAAGTTATTGGTAACAGCATAGGTAAAATCAGGAATAGCATCTCCAATAGCAGTCTGGTCTTTACTGTCAATTTTTCCATCGCCGTTAAGATCCTTAAAACGAATATCTCCAATTCCTGTTCCTGCTTCCTGAACTGGTCCTGCAGCTAGTTCAGCAGCATTTTTAAATAAACCATCGGTTACATAACCATAAAATTGTCCTACCGGCTGTCCTTCTGTAGTTCTGGTAACGTTGTATAAGTCGAATTGAACTTTTCCTAATAACGATTTACCTTCACCTTGAAAACGAGTCAGCTCGTTATTGTATTTTGAAAAGATAATTGTAGTGTCCCAGTTAAAATTTTCGGTTGCAATATTTCTTGTATTCAAAGTAAGTTCGATACCTTTTGTTACAATTTCACCCGTATTCAGGTAATAATTTAGCGCACTTTGATTTGATTCGTCATTGATTTGTTTGGTTAAGAAATCAGATGAGTTTTTAACATAATAATCAAAATCTAATTTTACTCTATTGTTAAGCATTGCCAATTCGAAACCAGTATTGAATGATTTAAGAGATTCCCATTTGATATTTGGGTTTCCTAAATTGTCAATTGTCGGCGATACACCACCAAACGGAGAAGAAAGCAATGACAAGATAGTCTGGTATCTGTTTGCGGGAATGTTTTGATTTCCAACTGTACCATAACCTGCTCTGAATTTTAAGTAATTGATACTGTTTGATAATGGTTCAAAAAACTTTTCGTTACTAACTGTCCATCCTCCTGAAAAAGAAGGGAAATAACCCCATTTATTATTAGGTCCAAAGTTGGATGAAGCATCTGCTCTTATTGAGGCAGAGAAAGAATATCTATCAGAGAAACTATAATTTAACCTTGAAATATAAGAAGTCATTGACCATCTGCCAGAACCATTTCCGTTTACTGCCGTATCAATATCACCAATATTTAAATTTGTGAAATTTTTGTTTAAAAATTCACCTGATCTGTAACCGCTTAAATATTCATAACGGCTTTCCTGCGCTTCCTGACCTAATAAGAAAGTAAAATTGTGTTTCTCGCTGATTGTTTTATTGTACGTCAAATAGTTTTTGATGTTCCAATAATAACTTTGATCCTGCTGTTTGAATGATTTGTTTAAAAGTTCATTTACGTTTCCTAAAGTATATTTAGGGGCAAAAGTGCTGCTTTTTGCAAAATTTAAATCGTATCCTAATTCAGTTCTAAAAACTAATCCTTTTATCAGCGTAAAATCGGCAAATAAATTTCCGTTAATTTTAAATCTTTCGGTAGTCGAATTATTGTATTCAGACAAAGCGATTGGGTTAGTTGCCTCATTTGCCGAAGATCCTAAACCGCTGGTTGGTCCTGCATAAGAACCATCTGGAGTTCTAACTGGTAACTCTGGAGATTGTCTTAAAGCGTTCATAACCAATCCGCCTCTGTCATCGTTTCGTACTACTTGCTGAGATGATTTACTAACTGATAGGTTGTTCCCAATTTTAAGCCAGGATTTTACATTAGAATCAACGTTTAATCGCATAGATAATCTGTTGAAATCTGAATTTAAAACAATTCCTTCCTGATCAAAATAGTTTAAAGAGGTATAATAACGTGTTCCTTCTTTTTCGCCTGAAAATGACAGCTGATGATTGTACATGGTAGCAGTTCTAAAAAGTTCATCCTGCCAGTTTGTTCCATTTCCTAATAAATTAGGTTTTTGATATTGATACGGAACTGGTTCACCATTTAATTTATAAATTTTTGCCTGATAAGCGGCGTATTCAGGCAGGTTTAAAACATCAACGGTATTTCTTATTTCCTGAGTTCCTAAATAAGTTTCGTATGTAAATTTTGATTTTCCTTTTTTCCCTTTTTTGGTTGTAATCAAAACGACACCGTTAGCTCCGTTAGCACCATAAATAGCAGTTGCCGATGCATCTTTTAAAATGTCAATAGTTTCAATATCTGAAATATTCAGACCAGACAAAGCTGAATTTTTAGTTTGTCCGTTTCCTCCGCCTAAAGCACTGAATGAAAATGTGTCGTTGTTTTTATCTGCAAAAACCGGAGTTCCGTCAATAACATACAAAGGTTCATTTCCGTTAATAGACGTAATCCCTCTAATCTGCACAGAAATTCCTCCTCCGGGTGTTCCTGAGTTTTGAGTCACGTTTACACCTGCAGCTTTACCTACAAGCGCCTGATCGATAGAAACAAAAGGTTTGTCCTGAATTTCAGAAGCTTTAATAGAGGAAACGGCACCATTTATATCTTTTCTTTTTGATGTTCCATATCCAATAACAACTACTTCATTTAATTTTTCGAGGTCACTTATCATGGTAATCTGCATAACTGATTTTGTGTCTGCTGGTATTGAGAGGTTTTTATATCCTACATAACTAAAAAGCAGCAACGCTTTTGGCTCTACATTGTTTAATACAAAACTACCGTCAAAATCAGTAACGGTTCCGTTTTTTGTTCCTTGTACTATTACGCTGACACCAGGCAGGTTGGCACCGCCAGATGTTACTTTACCTTTAACAGTTTGAGCGTAGAAAAAATTTCCCCACATACATACTATTAAGCACAATAGTTTTTTTAATGTTCTTTTCTGCATAAAAATTTGGTTGTTAGTTTACTTTAATAATTAGTTAATCGTTAAGTTTTATAAAAAACATTTAAAATTTGGGTCTTTTGCCTGTTGGTATTTTTGAGTTTTGACAGCGGCACTTTTTTTCTTAAATATTTCTTAACGAAAGTATATTGTAGAGGTGTTGTATTGTAGAACGGATGATGCATATTGTGCAACAGATGATGCAAAAAAAACATCTGAACCCCCGAAATCAGTAAAATAAACACCCTGATGCATCAAAACAAGTACTGAGGTATTGCTAATTTTTTTGCATAAAAAATACTGTTTGTTTAAAATATCGAGTCAATATTTTTTATATGTTGATTTTTGCCTGAAATTCGAAAGTCGGTTTTTTGAAAAAATTCACTGACAAAAAAAGAGCTTCGATTGTAATCGAAGCTCTTTTAAATTGATTTTTATCTGCTTTATTCTTTTGTTCTTTTTTCCTGAGTAGGCAGATAGCCGTATTTAATTTTATAACATTTGGCAAAATAGGAGGGAGAAGTAAAGCCAACTTTATAGCTTATCTCATTAATATTATTGTTGCCTTGTTCTATGAGCTGTTTTGCTTTTTCTAATCGTACATTTCTAATAAATTCGTTTACAGAAACGCCTGTCAGTGTTTTTATTTTTCTGTACAGCTGGCTTCTGCTCAGGTAGATTTTAGAAGACAGGAGTTCTACAGTCAATTCCGGCTCGCTGATATTTTCATTGATGAAATGCAGAATTTTTTGAATGAAGTCATTATCCAGTGATGTTGTTTTTTCTTTTCCTTGTTTGGTAATGCCGCTGTAAAATTTCTTAAACATGATCTGTCTGCTGGTAATAAGCTGCGCCAGACTTGATTTTAAGATATCCAGTTCAAAAGGTTTACTCAAATACATATCTGCGCCAGAATCTATGCCTTCTAATCGGTCTTTGACCATTGCTTTTGCCGACAGCATTAACAAAGGAATATGACTTGTTTTTAAGTCTCCTTTTATGTTTTTACACAGCTGTAATCCGTCCATGACCGGCATAATGACATCTGTAATGATTAAATCCGGTAATTTTTGTACGGCAAGTTCGTAGCCTTTTTTACCATTTTCGGCTGTAATAACTTTGTATGATTTGCTTAGTTCCTGTTTTAGGTAATTTCGCAGTTCAGGATTGTCCTCAACAATTAAAACGGTATATGATTTTGCAGTTTCTTCTGCAGCGTTGTCGATTGACGTTTCTGTAAAATCATCTTCATCTGTTTGATTATTAGCGGCGTCAAATAAAAATTGATTTTTGTTCTTTTCTATTTTAAAAACCTCATCGATAATTTCACTTTTCTTATAAAACGAATTGCCTAAAGGAAATGTGACTTTGAATTTTGTGCCTTCTCCAACTTGGCTTTCAACCTCAATTTTTCCTTTATGAAGTTCAATAAATTCTTTTACAACCTCTAAACCAATTCCGGTGCTGCCATAATAATCTTTGTTTACATTATTGACCTGATAAAAGCGGTCAAAAATTCTATTGAGATCTTTTTTGCGTATTCCAGAGCCGGTATCCGTAATGGTTATAGAGTAGGAAGGAACTTTTTCTCCATCAATTATTAAAGCATTATCTGTTTCGGCTGTGTCTATAAAAATGGTGATAGAACCATTATCAGGCGTAAATTTGAATGCATTAGAAATAATATTAAAAAGTATTTTTTCCAGCATTTTAGGATCCAGCCAGTCTTCAAGTTCATCTTGAGATGATTCAAAGTTAACGGTTATGTTTCTGGCTGCTGCCTCTTCATCAAAATAGCCAATAATTCCTTCTGTAAAAGCTGTGACATCTACTTTTTTAGCCTGAAGTGAAATTTTATTAAACTCTAATTTATTAAAATCCATAAGCTCATTAATAAGTCTCGAAAGTCTGTCAGAGCTTTTATGTACAATTTTTAATTTATTATGAATTTCAGGTGATAATTTTTTGCTTCTTAAAATGTCTTCCAGCGGATTAATAATAAGCGTTAAAGGTGTTCTGAATTCATGTGAGATATTAGTGAAAAACTGTAATTTTTTATTGTTTAATTTTTCTAGCTGAATAGATTTTTCTTTTTCTAAGATAATGGCCTGCTTCGCTTTAAATCGGTTTTGATAGATTTTATTTAAGTATCTAATCAGGAAAATTAAAATAGCGGTATATATTAAATAAGCCCAAATAGTTTTCCACCACGGAGGAAGTATTTTTATTTTTAATTCTAATTGACTGTTGCTCCAGGTACCGTCTGCATTGGCTGATTTTACTTTAAAAGTATAATTGCCCGGCGCCAGATTGGTATAGGTTGCCGTTCTGTTATTTCCGGCATAATTCCAGTCTTTTTCAAAACCTTCCAGATAATAAGCGTATTGATTTTTTTTAGAATAATTGTAGTTAATTCCCACGTATTCAATCGTAAAAACCGATTGTGTATAGTTGAGTGTAATTTCTTTAGTCTGCGAAATTACTTTGGTTAAAGGCGAACCTTCTTCATTTGGTTTTACAGATTTATTAAATAATTTGAAATCGCTGAAATACAATCTTGGTGCTTTTTCTGCTTTTTTAATTTCGTTGGGATTAAAATAATTTACGCCTTCGTAACCGCCAAAATACAATTCTCCATTTCCATCTTTAAAGACGGCGTTATTATTAAAATCGTTGTCAATAAGACCGTCATCTTTATTAAAATTGGTGCTTTTTTTATTTTTAAAATCTAGTTTTGTCAAACCAGATCCGCCGCTTACCCATAAAGAACCATTATTGTCTGAAATTATAGCACGAACAGATTTTTCCTTAAAACCCGGAAAATCATCATAATTAGAAAATATCTTATTTTTTTTATTGTAGCTAAATAATCCCTGACCATCTGTTCCTATCCAGATCGTTTTATCGTTAGATTCATAAATAGATAAAATAGTTTGAATGCTGTTGTGTTTATTTATGCCGCTAAACATGGCATCGCGCATTTTCGTTACTTTAAAATTTGTTTCATCTTTTAAACTAACCTGATACAAACCTAAAATTGTTCCTACCCAAAGTACATTGTCTGAGTCTACAAAAACTTTGCGGATAAAAGCGTTATCTAAGGTGTTTTCTGCAAATGGTTTAGAATCGCAATGTACAAATGTGCTGGTTTTATTATCAAAATAATGCAGTCCTTTTATAAAAGTTCCTATCCAGATTCGGCCTTTAGAATCTTCGGCAAAACTAAAAATCCGATTAGATTTCAGTCCGGATGTATTAGCTGTATTGTAATTTACGAATCGGGAAGTTCCATTTTTTAAAAAGTAAATACCGCGGTCCCAGCTTCCTATCCAGATATTTTGCTTGCTGTCTATAAATATGGTCTGAATATCAACTGCATCTAAACCGGAATAATAGTTTTGATTTGTCTGGTTAACGTGAATGTAACTTTTATCAATAAGGTTATAAATATCGAGTCCGCCGCCTTCATTGCTTATTAATAAATTTCCTTTTTTATCTTTTATAACAGATGTTACATAGCTGGTCTGTAAAGAATTATCGTTATTGGCAAGAGATTCCAGCGAATTGAATTTGTTATTGGGTTTGTCAAAAACACCAAGTCCTTTATTGAAATATCCCAGCCAAAGTCGTTTTTCCTTGTCTTCATACAGCGACCAGACAGAATTAGATTTTAAACTGAAATTATTGTATTTGCTGTGCAGGTATTTTCGTAGTACTTGCCCTTTGTAATTTACAACCAGTAATCCGTCATTTTCTGTACCGCATACAATATAATCCAGACTGCTTTGTACAATAGACAGGATTTTATTTTTGGTAATAGGGTAATTTTCAAATTGGTAATTATCGGTTTCGGGTTTAATTTTTATCAAACCATTTTCTGTTGTTCCCAGCCATATATATCCAAATTTATCTATGACAAGATTTTCTATATCGTCGAGTAAAGGTTCTCTTTTAAATTTGTCTTTATAAACCTGTTTTACTTTTCCGTTTAAGTCGATTTCTAAAAGGCCGTAACTGGTTCCTAAATAAATAATTCCCTGTTTACTTTTTATCGAAGATTTTATTAAAAAATTAGGCTTGTCCAACACTTTTGACTGCACTAAAGAAGCCTTTAAAGTCTTTATATTAAGTTTGAATAATCCGAAACCATAAGCGCCTAAGAATAAGTTGCCGTTATTGTCTTCAATAATTGTTTTTACAGTAATGGGCTCACTATATCCTTTTGTTATAACATCTTCAATATTAATCTTGGTAAAATTATCTAAATCTCTGTTGTACAAACATAAACCTTCATCAGTACCAACCCAGAGGTTATTATTAGAATCGATAAACGTGGCATAAATAAAGTTGCTGTTTACAGAGCCGGGTTTTTTATCGTATTTGTATCCAAAATAATTTACACCGTCATAACGATACAAACCCGCACCGTTTGTGCCTATCCATATAAAACCATTATTATCCTGAATGATAGAAGAAACAGCTCGTTTTGAGGTAGTTTCCTGTATGCTTCTAAATTGATAGCTGTCAAATTTACCTTGAGAAAACAGGCAGTTTATAAAGCTGAAAAAGCATAAAAGGATAGTGGTGGTATTTTTCATTTAGATGTAACAGTATTGATTATCCGCTTGTTTGTAAAATGTTTTTTTAGGATATAGAAAACAATATTAATAAAACTAAACAGAACACTTAATTTTTTTTATTCAAATCTGGCATATTGCCAAAATCCTGAGTATGATAAATAGCCAAATAAGGAATTATCGTACTCAGGATATATAGTTGTAAAAAAAACTATTCTGCTGGAGTAGTTTTTTTAACACATAGAAACATAGCTTTTGTTTACTTAAAAAAAGGCGTTTCACTTATTTTTAATTCACATAGCTGTGTTTGATAAATGAGTTTCTTTTTAACTTTTCTTCACAAATAATGAATCTATGTTTCTATGTGTTTTTTTTTAAATACTTTATTTTAGTTCAAATTTAGTTGTAAGTCCATCATTAGAATTCCAGCCCACCATAACATTGAATAAACCTGGTTCTACTAAAAATTTACCGTCATTGTCATAAAAACCAAGAGCTGAATCAGTTAAAGTAAACTGAACTGTTTTAGTTTCTCCTTTTTTTAATTCGATAAGTTCAAAACCTTTTAATTCTTTTACAGGTCTTACAATACTGGCGGCAGGATCGTTTATGTACAATTGAACTACTTCTTTTCCGTCAAAATTTCCTGTATTGGTAACCTCAACAGAAACTTTAATTTTTTCTCCTTTTTGAAATGAAGGTTTTGCAATTTTTAAATTTTTATAAATGAAAGAAGTATAGCTTAATCCATAACCAAAAGGATATAAAGGCGTTTTTTCTACATCAGAATAGTGCGACCAAAACACATTTTTATCTTTATCTGTAGGTCTTCCGGTATTGTATAAATTGTAATAAATAGGGCATTGGCCTACATTTCTGGGAAATGACATTGGCAGTTTACCACTTGGGTTATAATCTCCGTATAAAACCTGTGCAATTGCGTTTCCGGATTGTGTTCCTAACTGCCAGGCTTCAACAATAGCAGGAATATGTTCTGCTGCCCATGGTAAAGCTAACGGACGTCCGTTGTTTAAAACCAAAACAATATTTGGATTTACTTTATAAACTTCTTCTAATAATTGCTGCTGGTTTCCAGGTAAGTCTAATTCTGTTCTGCTTCGTCCTTCACCGCTTTGAAAACCAATTTCACCCAGCACCATTACTACAACTTCTGCTTCTTTTGCTGCTTTTTTTGCCGCTTCAAATCCAGAAAAATCGGTTGTATTAATTTTTACTTCGTCTACGAATAATTGTTTATTTAAGGCTACATCTGTTCCTTTTTCATAAACTAAGGCGCTGTTTTTATATTGCTGCATTCCTTCTAGTACAGAAACAGCGGTATTATCATCAGCAGCAATTCTCCAGCTTCCTAAAGGGCTGTTTTTATCATTTGCCAAAGCACCAATTAAAGCAATTTTAGCTCCCGATTTTTTTAAAGGCAGAAGGTTTTTATCATTTTTTAATAAAACAATCGATTTTTTTGCCATGTCCAGAACGTCATCATTATTTGCCTTGCTGCCAATGTTTGCCTTTTCACGGGCTTCATCACAATATTTATAAGGATCGTCAAATAAACCTAATTCAAATTTTACTCGAAGAATTCTGCGTACAGCATCGTCAATCACGCTTTCTTTTACAGATCCTTTTTTTACTAACTGAACTAATTCTGTTACATACACATTCGATTCCATATCCATGTCTGAACCTGCAATAGCCGCTTTTTTAGCCGCATCGGCTGCATCTGCAGCGTAACCGTGAGTAATCATTTCGGCGATAGAAGCCCAGTCAGATACTACAAATCCTTTAAATCCCCAGGCACCTTTTAAAATGTCTCTTTGCAAAAAGACACTTCCTGTTGCCGGAATACCATTTAAGGTATTAAATGAATTCATAAAAGTGCGTATTCCGGCATCTACCGTTGCTTTAAAAGGCGGTAAAACGGTATTGTACAATTTAGAATTGCTCATATCTACACTATTGTATTCTCGGCCTGCTTCTACAAAACCATAAGCGGCAAAATGCTTCGCGCAGGCAACAATAGAGGTATTACTGAAACTTTCACCTTGAAAACCTTTTACTCTTGCCGTTGCAATTTTACTTCCTAAATATGGATCTTCGCCTGCACCTTCCATAACTCTCCCCCATCTGGCATCATTTGAAATGTCAACATTAGGAGCAAAAGTCCAGTTTAATCCTGAAGCTGAAGCTTCGAGTGCTGCTACTCGTGCCGAATTTTTGATGGCTTCTAAATCCCAGCTTGCCGCTTCTGCCAACGGAATAGGACTTAGGGTTTTGTATCCGTGTATAACATCAAATCCAAAAATAAGCGGAATTCCAAGTCGGGTTTCTTCGACAGCGATTTTTTGTACTGCTCTGACTTCCTTAACACCGCGAACGGTAAGCATAGAACCGACCCATCCTTTTTTTATGTTATTGTATTTTTCTTCATTAGAACCAGATTCTGGTTTTGGTCCGGTAACATCCCATGAACCATTATATTGATTCATTTGACCTACCTTTTCTTCTAATGTCATTTCTTTCATCAAAAGTGAAATACGGTCTTCAATTGGTTTTTTGGTATCCATATGTTTTTTGGTTTGTGCATATCCGTTCATAGAAACAGCTAACAGTAGAAAGGCATAATTTTTAATTTGTTTTTTCATTAGGTGGTTTTGTTTATATCTTAAATATTTTTGGTATTAGTTGTTGAAGTTTATTTTTTTAATGAATAATATAATTTTGCTGTTTTATTTGTGCGAAATCGGCATTATTTAAGGTTGTAAATTTAGTTTTACAACAATAATTTCAATAGTAAATTTGATGCATTATGTAATACAAATGATGCATTTGCAGTCTTTTGGACTGAAAAAAAGTAAAAGAGATGTTGTGTGCAGTGAAAAAGGACAGTGATTCTAAAAAAATAAAATGCATCAAAGAACAAATCATAAAGTTTGTTCTTTGATGCAGATACAGCAAAAAGAAAATTACGGATATATCATAAGGAAAATAAAAGCAAATAAGTTAACCAGAAGTACAACTCCGTAAACTATATTCGACTTTCCTTTACTAAGTGACAGCATTACGGTAAATACAGATAAAGCTAATAAAACAATAGATTTAATATCGAGCCCTAATATAATGGGCATATCCATTATAATGCAGACTGCCGCAACGCTGGGAATCGTTAATCCAATACTTGCCAAAGCTGAACCCAAAGCTAAATTTATACTGGTTTGTAATCTGTTTTTTCTTGCTGCGATAATAGCAGCCACAGCTTCGGGCAGCAGAATAATAATGGCAATTATAACTCCAACCAGACTTTTTGGAAGTCTGTAACTCACAATAATACTTTCGATAGTAGGTGAGAGTGTCTTAGCAAGTAATACTACAATGCCTAAACTGACAATTAGAAATACCAAACTGGTATAGAATGTTTTAGTATCAATTGTAATACGTTTAGCAGTATCGTCATTCTCATCCTCACCCTCAGTCAGGAAATATTGACGGTATCGTGTAGTTTGTGCAAACAGAAAAGAGGAATAAATTACTATGCAGGCAATAGAAGCAAAAACAAGCTGCGGTTCTGAATAATATGATCCTGAAACACTTTCTGTAAAAGTTGGAAATACGAGTGTAAATACTATAATTGAAATAAGGGATACTAAACCAATGGTTACAGAAGAAGCAGAAAAATTCTGCTCATAATGTTTTAAACCTCCAATTAAAAGACAGAGCCCAATAATTCCGTTAAGAATAAGCATGGTTGCCGCATATACTGTATCTCTGGCAAGTGAAACTGCTTCCGGGCCATCTGACATCATTAAGGATATAATTATCGAAACTTCTATTACGGTAATTGATATGGCCAAAATAATTGTTCCGTAAGGCTCTCCAACTCTTTCTGCTATTATTTCGGAATGGTGTACAGCCGACATAACGCTTAAAATAAGTAATATACTAGCTGCAATTTGAAAAATACTGCTTCCCTCTATAAGTCCGCTGAAGAAAAGGATCCATGATAATGCCGGAATGATAATAGTCCATTGTAATAATCGTTTCATTTTTTTAATTTAAAAATTAATATTTGGCCAAAATCCCAACAAAACTGGCCTTTCCCAATTTGTAATATAGGGCTTTTTTGCCGGAATTGATAAAAAAACAGGGTCAAAAGCTTAAATTATAACTAATCTGCATTAAAAAATCTTCAAATTTGAATTCTCGAACAATGTTAGTCTAAGTTTTTTTAATGCGATTTAAGCGAAGCTCAAATTGGGAGTTCATCAATATTAACAAATTATTAAATGACAAAAATCAAAAAATAGCAATAAAGGTTTATCATACTTTTGTAAGGGTCTTCTTTAACAATTGAAATTTTTATTATGAGTTCTAATTTGATTATACGGTTACGTGCTGGTGATGATTCATGTTTTAAACAAATATATGATTTATACCATTTTAAGGTATTTTGTTTTGTTAAAAAATATACTTCACAATTGGCTGATTCTGAAGATGTGACACAGAATGTTTTTATTCATCTTTGGAAATACCGTACAAAATTAGACCCTGAAGTCAGTCTGGAAGCCGTTCTTTTTAAAAGCTCTAAGCAGGAAATTTCAAGATGGTATAAAAAACAAAACCGAATCTTTTCGGTTGAAGATGATAAATTAATAAAAGAACTTGACAGCAAAACACAGTCTGAAGAAGAAGTGAGCCTGCAAATGGAAAAAATAGAATATCTTCTGGATAAAATCCCTGCTAAAAGAAGAAAAATATTCAGTCTCCATAAGTTTGAAGACCGCAGTTATAAAGAGATTGCCGAAGAAATGGATATGTCTCCGGGGGCTGTTGCAAACCAAATTTCTAAAACCTTACAATTTCTTAAGAAAAACTCTGTAAATAATCATGAGTTATATTGGTTTGCTTTATTCTTTCTATATCAGACAGAATTAGTTTCGTAGAAAAATTAGAATATCCATACCTTTTTGCCGCATTTAAGAAGTATTTTTCATTCTAAAACTCAGCTGCTAAATCTTTACTCACATTAAGAAAACGTTAATAGTAATACTGCCCCGTGATATTTGCATAAATGGAAATCTAATGTAGTTGAATTGATATGTGTACTTAAATTTCAATATTAAATTTTAACTCTAATGAAGTCCAAAAGAATGAAAGAAGAATGGAATGCAATACCTAACCGAGGAATACTTCCTAACGATACGCAGGCCAGAATGTGGAACAATATACGCAGAGTTACTATTGATAAATATAAAAAGATATACAACTGGACAGTTGCCGCTTGTGCAGTGTTTATTATCTCAATTGGAAGTTACCAATTCTTCAATCAGCATAAAAAAGCAGAAATTGGAATTACTTCAACGATTACTTTTAAAAATGATATTCGGCTTATAAACCTTCCAGACGGAACCAGAGTATGGCTGAACCAAAATTCTAAAATAGAATATCCGGCACATTTTTTAAATACTGAAAGAAATGTGACTTTAAAAGGTGAAGCATTCTTTGAAGTAAAACGCGATCCTTCAAGGCCATTTGTAATTACTTCCGGTACAATAAAAACAACAGTTTTAGGAACTTCATTCAATATTAAAGCTTATAATGAAAAACAGCCTGAAGTAAATGTCAGAACCGGAAAAGTTAAAGTTGAGGGAGAAACTAATTCTGTACTGCTTTTAAGAGGTGATAAAGCTGTTTATACCGCAGAATCTTCTAAAGTAAAAAAAGAAAAGACCAATGTTCTGGAACCAGAATGGAAAAAAGCACTTTTGTATGTTGATGGTTTAACTCTGGAACAGGTTTTAGAAAAATTAAAAGAAGAAAATAATTTTGAGGTAAATTATTTAGAAGATGATTTAAAAAACCTAACCATACAGGGTACGCTGGACAGCAGACAGGGGCTTTATGAAATGCTTCAGACTATCGCTTTTGCCTTAGAAATAAAAATCAGATCTACTGGCAATAATACCTATTTAGTCAGCAGATAAAAAGCATATCAAATTTTTACTAACGTTTTTGCCGCTTATAATTCTTTAAAAAAGTTTTATAAGCAGCCAGGGATTTCCATGTCCTGATTTAAAGATTTAATCAATTATAATATTCAAAAACAAATTCTAATAAACTAACAATTATCAATTATGAACAATGATTTTTCCAGGCAGTATGCTCTTGTCTTGTGGATTTTATTTTTTGGAGTTTTTCTCGGAACAAATACTATTTATTCACAGACCGGCACTGTATCCGTTGATTTTAAAAATTCGTCACCTCAAAAAATTATAGATAATTTAAAATCACGTACTCCTTACCAATTTATCTACCAGAAAGACCTAGATCTTAGTTCGCCTCTTGTAACGCTAAAAAAAGATAACGTTTCGATAGATGAAATTTTGAGTGATCTGCAAAAGATGACCAACTTAAATTTTAGAAGAAACGAAAATAATATAGCCGTAAATAGTAAGGACGCTGACAAAAAAAAAAAGAAAGGAAAAATTACAGGTAAAGTTGTAGATATAAACGGACTTTCGCTTCCGGGCGTTAATATAAAAGTATCGCTGCTCAATTTTGGAACACAGTCTGATATTGATGGTAACTATGTTTTAGAATTAGAACCTGGTGAATACACTATTGAAATTAGTGCTATTTCTTTTCAAACACAGCAAATTACCGGCGTAAAAGTAACTGAAGGAGAAGATACACCATTGGTAGTTTCTTTAAAAGAAGATGCACAGTCGCTTAAAGAAGTTGTAATTGTACAAAATTATAAACAGGCAACAGCTTCTGTTCAGGGATTGTTATTACAGCAAAAAAAAGCAGCACAGTTTTCTGATGGTATTTCAGCAGAGCAAATTGCCAGAACGCCGGACAGAGATGTAGCAAGTTCTTTAAAACGTATTACCGGAGTTACTACAATCGATAATAAATATGTAGTTGTACGCTCGATGGGAGAAAGATGGAATCAGGCAGTTATGGATGGAATCGCGCTTCCAAGTACAGATGCTTATCAGCAAAATTTCTCTTTTGATATTATTCCAACTTCTATGGTAGAGAGTATTGTGGTGAGTAAATCTGCAACTCCAGACATGAATGCTAATTTTGCCGGAGGATATGTAGAAATAAAAACGAAAGACATACCAAAAGAAAATTTTACAAGTTTTTCAATAAGTTCTTCATATAACAGCCGAAGTGCTTTTAAAGAAAGGTTAACCAAATCAGAGGGTAAATACGATTAC